>JAYEGY010000086.1:0-46519 GCA_034659275.1 Bacteroidota bacterium
TTTATCCCCCATGCCATTGTCAGCTTCTTCCTGCAATTCGTAGTGTGTGTCAATATCTTCAAAGATCGCTTTCTGTTTGCTTACCGCATCAAGAGAACGGTTTATCACTATTTTTTTCAACCATGCTCCGAAGCTGACTTTCCCTGAATAAGTATCAATCTTTTCAAATGCTGACAGGAACGCTTCCTGCATAACATCTTCAGCTTCCATCGTGTCACTCACAATTCTCAGACTCGTATTGAACATAGCTTTATAATACAGTTTATAAATCTGGAACTGTGCTTTCTGATCGCCGTTTTTACATCCGTCGATGAGGTCCTGGTGTATGTTACGGAATGCCGCTTCTACATTAGCCATGTGGATTTTGCTTAATTCTACATTATGTATTGCTGCACCCACTATGTTTTGTTTTCATTACAATGACGAAACAAAATTTTCAGTGCTGCATCAATATATGAAAAAATCAGGGATTCATTAATCTTAATACTAAATAAAAGTAATGATAATACCCTGTATAACTTCACCACTTACATAATCAAGTTCAGAACCGAACATGCTGTGTGGAATAGTATATACAAGGAGTAGTATGAAAGAGGCAAGGATAGTCAGTCCCGGCCTTTTTTGCTTTCTGTTGCCAAATACAGCCAAAGCCCAGAAGATAACAGCTATAAGTGTTTTATTATCTGTCAGGTCCCAACCCACAGGTATACCTGACCAGGCTTCTCCGAAGGCATGATACTGGACCATGGATCCCAGGATCATACCTCCTATAATAAGCATAATGAAGGTCCATATACCCCATCTGCGGTATGATTTATGTTTTCCAATGGCCATCAGCCCGGCAAGCGTTGAAAGCAACATAGCAATAAACATTATTATGATATGGGGAGTCAGTATTTTTGCCGGAACAGGTCCCTTGAACCTTAATACTACAGGTTCATTTTTAAAATAAGTGTTTTTTCCCGTAGCATCTTTAATTTCAATGTAATATTGTATTTTTCCGGCAGGTGGCTGTGCCGGGATATCTGCGAAAAGACCCTTTTCTTCGTTAATATTGAGTATCCTGTTCATAATAAATGAATTTACAGGATGTTCTTCATATTTGAAGTGAACTTCCCGGTATGGTTCATCAACATTCAGGCGTTTATAAAAGATGCTTGCTTCAGCTGTTGAATCCTGAATACCCAACTTAATATAATTCCTGTCTGATATTTCCAGGCTGCGCGGCAGCTTAAGGCTGTATTCCATACCATTAACACTAACATCCAGGTTTTTTGGATATGTTGGTCCTGTTTTACGCTGGTAGTATGCTGCTGACAGAGTAATAATTATTGCCAGAATCCAGTAAAGTCTAGATTTCATTTATTTGCTTTTATAGCTTTGTAATTGACATTCTTTCCTTAATAATAAAGTCCGGGTGCTTTAAATAACAATGCATCCGGACCTGCTTTCTCACTTTTTTCTTGAATGTCTACTCAAATTGCTTGAATGTGTCCTTGATAAGATTCATAGCTTCCCTGAGTTGTTCTTCAGAAATGATAAGGGGAGGGGCAAACCTGATAATATCTCCGTGTGTGGGTTTTGCTATTACACCATTATTTTTCATTGCCACACATACATCCCAGGCTGTTTTATCACCCTTTGGCCTTATAACCACAGCATTAAGTAAGCCTTTGCCTCTAACCAGTTCAATCATATCTGATTTTATACTCTTGAATTCATCCCTGAATATTTTGCCAAGGTATTCCGACCTTTCAGCCAGCTTTTCGTTTTTAACCACTTCAAGTGCTGCTATTGCCACCTTACCTGCCACCGGATTGCCACCGAAGGTTGAGCCATGCTCGCCTGGTTTTATGACCAACATTATATCATCGTCAGCAAGGACTGCAGACACTGGATATACACCGCCGGAGAGAGCTTTGCCCAGGATAAGGATATCGGGCCTGACTCCTTCGTGGTCACAGGCAAGCAATTTGCCGGTTCTGCCGATGCCTGTCTGTACTTCATCAGCAATAAAAAGCACATTTTTTTCCTTACACATCTCGTATGCCTTTTTTATATACCCTTCATCAGGCACATAAACACCTGCTTCACCCTGGATGGGCTCAACAAGAAAGCCGGCAACATCAGGATCCTGCAGTTCTTTTTCGAGGGCATCGAGATCATTGTACGGTATCGTAATGAATCCGGGTGTATACGGGCCGTATTCCTTCCTTGCAACAGGGTCGGTTGACATGGATATAACGGTTATTGTGCGGCCGTGGAAATTATTTTCACATACAATTATTTTGGCCTTATTTTCTTCAACACCTTTTTTCTGATATGCCCACTTACGGCATAGCTTAAGGGCAGTCTCGTCAGCTTCGGCACCTGTATTCATCGGAAGTACCTTGTCGTAGCCGAAATATTTTGTTATATATTCCTCATACTCACCAAGCACATTGTTATAAAAGGCTCTTGAAGTAAGGGTAAGGGTTTTTGCCTGCTTGGCAAGAGCCTCTATAATTTTGGGATGGCAGTGGCCCTGGTTAATGGCTGAATAAGCAGAAAGGAAATCATAATATTTGTTTCCTTCAACATCCCATACAAATGGTCCTTCACCGCGCTCCAGCACCACCGGCAAGGGATGGTAGTTATGTGCTCCATATTTGTCTTCTCTGTTAATGTAATCCTGTGACTTCATTATCTTATTTTTAATTACTTGTTATATAATAAATTATACTGCAATCATACTAAAAGCAAGCCATATTTCCTAAGAAAAAAGACACTATATTTCATTATTATTCCAACAGGTCCGGTCTCAGCTTTTTTGTTCTCTCAACAGATTTTTCATGACGCCATTTTTCAATCTCCGGGGTATTGCCCGAAAGTAATATCTCAGGAACCTTCCAGCCCATGAATTCCGACGGCCTTGTATAAAGCGGTGGAGCCAGCAGGTTATCCTGGAATGAGTCATAAAGAGCTGATTGCTCGTCCGATATTACTCCGGGAAGGAGTCTGATAATAGCATCAGTTATCATTGCGGCAGGAATCTCACCACCGGAAAGGACAAAATCGCCAATTGATATTTCCCTGGTTATGAGGTGGTCTCGTACCCGCTGATCAACACCCTTGTAATGGCCGGCCAGAATAATTATATTTTCTTTTAAAGATAGTTCATTTGCCTGTTTCTGGTTAAATAATATTCCATCAGGGCTTGTATATATTATTTCATCGTAAGCCCGTTCCGCCTTAAGTTTCTCAATGGCCCTGTAAATGGGTTCAATGGTCATTACCATACCTGCTCCGCCACCAAAGGGATAGTCGTCAACCGACCTGTGCTTATCACTTGTATAATCTCTCAGATTTATAATATTTATCTCTGCATATCCCTTTTCGCTTGCTCTCTTGACTATTGAATGGTTCAGAGGGCTTTCGATTAATTCCGGAAGTACTGTTAGGATATCTATTCTCATCTTGTTTTGCTTTCTGCAAAAATAGTAAAAACTAAGGTTCCCCCTTTGAAGGGGGGTGGGGGGATGTTATCACCAGGCTAAGACTGAGAAAGGCAGGAATCATGAGGCAGGGATTTAACATAGAGACAGTAGATTAAAGATTAAAGATTTAAGATTGAAGATTTTAGATTTAAGAAATTCTTGAGCCGTCCTAAATGATGTCTACAAAAAACTAGTAGACATGTTAAAATAAAAGATGACAGAACAATTAAGCGTTATGAACCTTATTCAGGGAAGCTCACTCCTTCTTCATTCTTCATTCGATATTCATTATTGCCTTACCCCGAGGGCTCGGGGTTCGGCGAGCTCGCAGTACTCACATCCCGAATACTCGGGATATTCGCACTGCTCGGTTCGACATTCATATCTGTCCTTAATGATAGTTATTCGGAAGGAGGATACCAATTTTAAATGGTTGGATAACTCATACCTCCCTTGACTGTCTCCTGATATTTTACTAACTTAGTAATATAAGGCGCCGGTATGCAATACAGACTTACTATAATACCAATGTTAGCTCTGTCAGTGCTATTGTTTCAGTCATGCACTGATGTCCTGTGTGTTTTGTCAGGTTATAAGCCATCCGAGATAAAAAACACGTGTAAGACCACTGAACCCGGTTCTGAATTATCGCCCAGGTGTAACCTTATATTGAAGCATGCTGGTAAGTATGCTGAAAATCCTGATTCAGTGTTTGACTCCAGGAAAAATATATTGGAACTTATGAAACCCAGGATAAGGACCGTAAAGGATTTTAATATACCTGTGGATACTTCTGATGTGCTTATTCGATTATATTGTAATGTGCCCGAGGATAAAAGAAATGACCTGCCTGTCCTTATATATTATCACGGCGGAGGCTTTATCTGGGGTTCCGTTGATATTTTTGATGGATCCTGCAGGAAGCTGGCGCGGGAAACAGAAACTATATTGATCTCTGTTGACTACAGACTGGCACCTGAATGCCCTTTTCCATGCGCTGTCAGAGACAGTTACGCGGCATTGAAATGGGTTGAAAAGAATATAGAACAATTAGGTGGTGATCCTGACAAGGTGATAGTAATGGGCGAGAGTGCCGGCGGTAACCTGGCTGCCGTAATGCCCCTGGTTAGCCGCGACAGCTGTGGCCCTGATATAATGGCACAGGTTATTGTTTGCGGGGCCACTACTTTCGAAAAAGTAGTATTTCCTTCACGAAGGTATTTTCTTCGCGAAGATGAGTATTACTTTATAAGTAAAACCTATATGTATGACTGTAAGTCAAAATACCTCCAGGATAATGTAAATGTAAGCCATCCTTATATTTCGCCTCTTAATGCAGACCTTGATGAAGACATGCCACCTGCTATGGTGATTACTGCCCAAATTGATCCACTCAGGGATGAAGGAAAAGAGTATGCCATGAAAATGCAGGATGCCGGAATTAAGGTTGTATATAAAGAATATGAAGGTATGATTCATGCTTTTATGAATTTCTATCCCTTTCTTAAGGGTGCCAGGCAGGCAATAGAAGAGGTTGATCACTTCATTGATAATCTATGATCCCACTGGAACCGGAAATGAAAATCTGATGAATTCCCTGGGGCTTGTAAACCATTTCAAAAAAATTGCTTAATTCCCCGCAATTGCATAAATTGCATACAGCGAAATTATAATCCGGAAAAATAATCACCGTCATTCAGAAAGGAGACCTATAGTTAATTTTACTGATCATAAAATACTTTGGCAACAAGTGTACGAAGAAACGGAAACGGTTACAATATTAAGAAATTGAACAATTTAGCTCTCTAAAAATAAATGTTTAGCGAAAGAAAATAGCAATTTGAAAACAATTTTAACCCACTAAACACTTAAAGAAAAAAATGAAAAAGATGAACATCAATCCATACTCAGGCTCTTTTGGCTAACCTTAAGCTTGGGCCGACCCCTTTGCAGCCAAAAGAGCTTTCGTTTTGCTGAAGCACAATGAAGTTTACATATTTCATTTTAAGAAGTTTAAATATTTTTATTTACTCAAAAACAATCGATTATGAAAACGCCAATGAAATCCCGGATTGTTGCATTAGCCTTAATGGTGGTGCTAATAGTATTTGTCAGTAGCTGTGAATTCATAAAAGACTTATTTGAAGATGATGATGACAACAACGGACAGCAAGATGAACAAGTTGTCGATATAGATGGTAATGTTTATTCAACAGTGATTATTGGAGACCAAGAGTGGTTTGCAAAGAACCTGCGTACCTCCAAGTACAACGATGGCAATGTCATCCCAACCGGGCATTCCGACAGCGAATGGTCAAACCTAAGCACCGGTGCCTACGCCATTTACCCCCATTCTCAGATTGATGGACTTAGTTCGGACCTTGATGTTCTGGAAGCGTATGGTGGCCTCTACAACTGGTACGCCGTTGAAACAGGTAAGCTCTGCCCCGATGCCCACCCACGCTGGGATAGCCCCAACGACGGTGCCAACGATGAGTACGGTTTCTCGGCCCTTCCTGGCGGAGTGCCTATGAGTACGATGCCATGTGCGTCTGGGACCGGCTCATCCGCCACAATGACAATAATGTTTTCCGGAACCTCAGCTACAAGGAAAGTGGGTTTTCGGTTCGTTGCGTCAGGGATACCAAATGAAATTTTCCTATTTTGCAGTCCAAATAAATAAAACTAATTTCCAATGAAAAACACACTCTTTCTGATCTCATTTTTCTGTCTTGCACTGCTGATCGGATGCAGCCAGGCTGAAAAGGCTGATCTGGTGATACTTAATGGTAAAGTAGTAACGATTGATGAAAATAATCCTAGCGCTGAGGCTGTCGCGGTTATGGGTGACAGGATAGTAGCTGTTGGTAAAAACTCGAAGATAAGGAAATATATAGGTGAGCAAGACACAAAGGTAATCGATGCAGATGGCAGGCTTGTTATTCCTGGATTTAACGATGCCCACGCCCATTTCGGACCTGTAAACCCAGATTATATAGAATTAAGATATATTACCGATCCTTCGGTGATAACTGAAAAGGTTAAAGAACGGGTGCAGAAGTCCAAACCTGGTGAATTAATAAGGGGTGGGCACTGGGAGCATGAGATGTTTATTGACAAGGAGTGGCCCACTAAAGAACTTATAGATGATGTTTCGCCGAATAATCCCGTGGTATTGAGCAGGGCCGATGGTCACTCGGTACTTGTTAATAGTTATGTAATAGAACATTCCGGGATTACAAAAGATACCCCTGATCCTTTTGGTGGCGAGATAGTACGTGATCCTGAAACCGGCGAACCGACAGGTATATTCAAGGAATCAGCAAAACGCCTTCTTAAGTACGGGGCAACTCCGGTTGAAAGAACAGAGGAAGAAGAAGCTGAAAGAGAATGGAAAGGATATCTGATGGCCCTTGATAAAGCACGTAAATTGGGGGTTACAAGTATACAGATTCCGGGGAGGGCTGACTGGGAGATGTATGAAAAACTGGAAAAGGAAGGTGAATTGACCGCCAGGATAGATATTGGTGGAGTGCTGACTGCCGATGAGGAAAGACTGAAATTTTTCCGGGAGCAGAAAGAAAAGTACCCTTCCGAGAATGTATGGTTAAGATTTGCTTATCTCAAAGGTTTTATAGATGGCACACTGGGATCAGGTACAGCGCTCATGTTTGAACCTTTTGATGACGAACCGGATAAGTCAGGATTGCCACAGATGACCTATGAGGAACTGGAAAATAAAGTACTGGCTGCTGATTCTGCAGGCTTTCAGATTGGCATACATGCCATAGGCACAAAAGCAAACCACTGGATACTTAATGCTTATGAAAAAGCCAGGCAGGTTAACGGTGTGCGCGATAGCAGGCACAGAAGTGAGCATGCCCAGATTCTTATCCAGGAGGATATACCTCGATTTGCTGAGCTGGGGGTCGTGGCTTCAATGCAGCCAACACATTGTATTACTGATAAAAGATTCTGTGAAAAAAGGATCGGCGCAGAAAGGAGTAAGGGCGCTTACGCCTGGCGTTCCCTCCTTGAAGCAGGAGCAAGGATTGCTTTTGGTACCGATTACTCGGTTGAACCCCTCAATCCGATGGAAGGGCTGTATGCTGCCGTGAGCCGGAAAGACAGGCTTGG
Organism: Bacteroidota bacterium; assembly: GCA_034659275.1. Lineage (GTDB taxonomy): Bacteria > Bacteroidota > Bacteroidia > Bacteroidales > VadinHA17 > UBA9300. Next base: position 7,614 of record JAYEGY010000086.1, read on the forward strand.
GGAAGAAGGAGAGGGATGGTTCCCTGAAGAGAAGCTGACGATGGAAGAAGTAATAAGGCTCTATACACTGGGATCAGCATATGCACAGTTTATGGAAGACCGTAAAGGCATGATAAAGCCCGGCTACCTGGCTGATATTGTTATAACCGATAAGGACCTGATAACCATTCCGGAAGACGAGATAATGAAAACCACGGTTGATTATACAATTGTGGGAGGGAAGGTGGTTTATAATAAAGATAAAAGATAAAAGATAAAAGATAAAAGGAAAAAGGAAAAAGGAAAAAGGTAAAAGGAAAAAGGAAACCGAGTGCTGCGAGCTTGTCTCTATTATATAACTTAAAAACCACTAGCTATTTTTTCTCAGCTATAAAGAAAGCCAAGATGTGAATTTCGAATTTCGAATAACGAATGACGAACCGAGAATTGCGAGTCGCGACGATATTGTCGGGACGAGTGATTCGAGCTCGACGAACAGTGTGAGTCAATTTCGAAGTGATTGAATGTCAAATTTATATTTAGTGATAAAATAGACTGTTGGACAACATAAGACTTAAATTAACATTAACAAGTACCATTACAGCCAAAATCATCCAGCAATTACTTCGTCATTCGGCGTTCGATATTGATTCAGGCATTCTGCCTTCATCGAGCTCAGAGCGTTCATCCCGAATGCTCGGGATTCACACTCTTCGGTTCATCATTCGACATTCATAACCTTTGTTATAAGCAGTTAGTCGGATAGAGAATACCATTTTAAAGATGGTTGGTGAACTCATCCCTGACGCTCCCTCCAGTCGTTCAGGGACTTCGTTTCACTCCGTCTCTCATCTCTTCCTTAGCCTTAGCCTTAGCCTCCGCCTTAGCCTATTTAATTCTCATTATCTCAATATCTTTAAATTCCACCGGGTGGCTTTCGGCCTGCAATGAAATATATCCCGAATCCAGAAGTGTGCCGCCGGGAAGGGGGAAGCCCTCAGGCAGGTCGCTTCCGTCAATCTGTGGCTTCTGGTAAGTGATAACAGTATCACCTTCCACTATATGATGAATAAGACTGTCTGCATATACAACCATTTCAGTGGAAACCCAAACATCGCCATGGAATGTTTTTGAACTGCTGTTAGTGCAGTGCCTTGTGATTAAGGTATCGTTTATGATCACGTTTGTGCCCGGTGTACATAGATTAAGGGTAGATCTTTCTGCTAAGCCATCACCTCCCAGAAACTGAGCTTCAATTGATACCGGGAAATTTTGATTCTCAAGCATTGATTCAGGAGACTGGCAGTGAAGCATGGCACCACTGTTACGATATCCCCATGAAGGTCCCCCAGCGACCTGCTGGCCTGTAAAACGATACTTAAGCCTTAATTTATATGATGAAAGTTTCTCATGGTAAAAGATATGACCAAACTCACCGGCGAATGTTTCGTAATTATCATACGATACCTTAAGAACACCATCTTCAACCCTGAATGTGTTATTGTAATTTTCACCCAGGGGATAACCGGTGATCTTTATAATCCAGCCATCCAGGTTTTCACCGTTAAAGATACTCCGCCACTCTTCGCTTTGTTTTTCATTGATGGAACAGGAAGCCAGGATAAGGAGTGGTGATAAAAGGAGGAACACTAATTTTCTCATATCAGTTGGCATTATTTAGTTTAATTATCATATAGGCTAATTTTTTCCTGTATTCAAGCAGGTCTGCGGGATTCTTGGTGTAGGTTTTCCCGTCGGTGAAAACCCTACCTTCTATCTCTAGCAATTTTTTAGCTTTTCTTAGCAGTTTTTTATCCTTGTCCCTGCTTTTATCGATTATCTTTTCAAGTAATACCAGGTATTCATAATCTTCAATTCCCTGCCTTAAAAATTCGAGTCGGATCGAGGGTACAGGTCCCATGATATAAGTATTTTTGTCAATATTGGGTTTCTTATTCGGGGGGTAGAACAACCTCCCGTCGCCATTTCCCCATACTGTTTGTTTTCCATATGGCCAGCCATATCCCTGGATAAAGGAAGCCGGTTCAATCCATGGATTTTGAAGGTAGCCAACCGGTGATGCCGAGTAGGATGTCCAGTAATTGGATGACCATATAAGTATGCCATTCAGATCCCAGGCGTAGGTCATCCATAACCACATCCTCATGTTTATTGCATCATGGTCAATAAATAAAGATACCCATGGTGATTTTGGTGCTGTGCACAGGTACGACCAGTATTCCTGTCCCTTACTGACTATTTCTCTGGCTTTGTCGGGATCAACCCTGTGGAAAATTGTACATGTAATATCTGTAACATCCATTATTTCAGGACCGGGGTCATTCTCTGTCAAAAAAGTGTGTATATCGGGGGCCGATTTCTTAATTATTTCCATTCCTTTCCTTACAAAGGCATAGTCTTTTTCACCAGGTTCATCAAACCAGTAAACATATTCTTTTCCGAGCCAGCCTTTTTCCCTGAGATGCTCTTGCATAAGCTTAAGGTATTTATCCATCAGCTTTTTATATCCGGGGTTACCCTGCCTGAATCCCTCAAATACGCCCTCTTCCCTGCTATAGTAGGTTCCATTGCCCATTCCTTTCAGGTACAACCTGAATGAGTTGAAACCAAATTCATCAAGATATCTCATGCCCGCCTTATCAAAATCCGTAAAGTCGAGATCAATATCAATATCAGTGGTATCGACCTCAAAATCACCCTGGTCAATAAGATTTATTTTACCCCCCGTTTCATTAAATACCATATTATCAATCCACACTCTTCCCGTATCTTCACCGGCAATTGTTCTGAAGGCAGGGAAAATGGAGAGACTGACGGCTGATATTTCACCGGGGAAAGATCGGGGTATAAATTCCTGTCTACTCCATGTGCTGTCTGAAGCAAATACTTCCATCCGGTTTTCGAATACCAGTTTTTCCCCTTCCTTATTAAATCCTTCCAGAAGGATACAGTATTGATGTTCTTGTTCGCCTGCTTTAACATTCCAGCCCAGTGTATATTGTTTTGATGGATCAATTTCGATCCTTTTTTTATACCTGGCTGAGGGTGTTCCTGACAGGTCATTATCTTCTATCAGTAGTGAATATTCACCATTATAGGAATTTTCAAAATCAAATATTCCGCCTTCCCATTCCAGTCCTTTCACTTTTTCTTTAATAGGATAGAGGTAAAAGGGATCGTAGGGAGATATTTTATAGTCCCTGAATGCTTTCATGTAGAGATCAAATGTTTCCTTTATATCTGCCGGCAATTTCAGGTTGTGATAATCCGCTATCTTATCCACACTCAGTCCAAAACCTGAACGCAGGCTAGGCACTTCGGGCAGGGTGAAATCCCAGACAGTAAGTTTAACCGGTATTTCCTTTTTCCACTCTGAATTACCTATCCTTATCATCCCTGTATATGTTCCTGCTGGAGATGTGGCAGGAACATAAAAAGTAATCCAGAAAGTGGTATTTTCACCACCGAATGCTGTAACCGGGCCCTTCACGGCCGGGAGCGGATCGGGCCAGTAAGCACTATATCCATAGCTGTCGGTTGGTTTAGTAATTTTTACATACTCAACTTTTCTTATACTCACCGATTGCCTGTCTATTACGCCATTATCACAGACCAGATCCGTCACACTTATTCTGCAGTTCTCAAATCTTGCTTCCGGTTTGATGATTAACTGGAGGGGTTCATATTCATTCCGTGCCGACCAAAGGGCAATTGTATCTCCCTGTGCCGAAGGTAGGGGAGTATCCCGCATAACCTTATAGGCTCCTTCGCACCACCATACCGATATATCGCCGCTTTTGTCTATAAGCTTTCCGAAACCATCGTAGGCAAGAAGGTAAGGATCGGTTTTCTGACTGTAGGCATTGGTAAGATTTATTGACAGGAGGCACAATATAATTAAGATAAGGCTTAGTTGTCTCATTGATTATTTATTTTGAAATTTTAAACCTTAAAGTTAGTAATTAATGTTTCCTGCCAATGTTTATCAATACTTAAAAAAAACGGGTATTTTAGCTCAAAAATACAGCTTATGCTTATCACATTAATTGGTTATGGCAGAATGGGGAGAGAGGTGGAAAGTATGGCAATTGCCAGGGGTCATGAAGTTATTCTAAGGATTGATAAAGAAAATATTGATGATTTTGATTCAGAAATTTTCGGGAAATCAGATGTTGCAATAGAATTCACCACAGCCGGTACTGCTTTTGAAAATATCACCAGGTGCCTCCACAGGGGCATTCCTGTTGTTTCAGGCACCACGGGTTGGCCTGACCGCTTACCTCTTGTCAAAGATATGGTTAACGCAAGAGGTGGGAGTTTTATCCATTCCTCTAATTTCAGTATAGGAGTGAATATACTGTTTAACCTGAGCAAGAGACTTGCAGGCATAATGAATGATTTACCCGCTTATAATGTGAATATTAGAGAAGTGCATCATGTCATGAAGAAAGATGCTCCCAGTGGCACTGCAATAAAACTGGCAGAAGATATTATGACGGAGTGCAAAAGATATTCATCCTGGTATCCTGACCAAGCCTCGTCGGACAACAGAATCGGGATAAAATCGATAAGAGAAGGAGAGGTTCCCGGAACCCACCGGATAGAATGGGACTCCGATATTGATTCTATTTCAATTGAGCACAAGGCACATAGCAGGCAGGGTTTTGCCCTTGGTGCGGTTTTTGCGGCGGAATTTATTCATAAACATCAGGGAGTATTTACAATGAGCGATATCCTCGGTTTTTAAATTAAAACATTACTTTTGCCATTCAAATAATAAATCTTATCATGCGAGATATTCTCAGAAACAGGTACTTTAAATTTGCAGTAGTAGCTTTAATATACATTTTATGGGTTGTATGGGTAGGTAACTACTGGCTGTTGTTTGGACTTGCCATTATCTTTGATATATACATAACAAAAAAAGTCAACTGGGCATTCTGGAAGAAAAGAGAAGGACCTAACAGTACTTTCATCGAATGGCTTGATGCTTTGATTTTTGCTGTTATTGCTGTAAGCCTGATCAATATTTTTCTTTTTCAGAACTACCGGATACCAACCCCTTCTATGGAAAAGACGTTGAGGGTGGGCGATCATCTCTTTGTGAGCAAGGTAGCCTTTGGACCCAGGTTACCCAATACACCTATTGCTTTCCCTTTTACCCAGCATACTATTCCAATAATAAAGACTAAATCATGGTCAAATATTATTAAAGCTCCCTATAAGCGGCTTAAAGGTTTTGGCGATGTGGAAAGATATGATGTGGTTGTATTTAACTTTCCGGCCGGCGATACTGTTGTGCTCCAGAACCAGGCAACATCCTATTATGAGATTGTGAGGTCTGAAGCACGAAGCCTTGAAGGTTATGATACTTATATAAGTGGCAGTAAACTTTCAAAAGAAGAATATCTTAGAAGGGCGCGTGAAGAAATATGGGAAAATAATGATATTATTTACAGGCCTGTTGACAGGCGTGAGAATTATGTAAAAAGATGTGTAGGACTTCCCGGTGATACTGTGCAGATCAAAGGGGGAGTTCTTTACGTGAATAACAAAAAGGAAGAAATTCTGGAAACTCAGCAATATAATTATTGGGTACGCACCGATGGCACCAGGATCAACCCCAAGGCTTTTGAGCGACTTGATATATACAAATCGGATCAAAACATGGTGTCAGGAACAATGTATTTGCTTCCTCTTACACAGTCAAATGCTGAGATAATAAGCAATTTCAGGAATGTCTTGGAAGTCAGAAAAAACCTGAGGCAACCAGGGGAATACGGAGTGGTCATATTTCCTCATGACCCGTATTATCCATGGAACGAAGACTATTTTGGTCCACTCTGGATACCTGAAAAAGGTGCAAGCGTAAAGCTCGATACAAATAATATATCCATTTATGAAAGGATAATTGATGTATACGAAGATAATGACCTTGAAATTGATGGTGACAGGATTATTATCAATGGTAAGGAGGCTGACAGTTATACCTTTGAAATGGATTATTACTGGATGATGGGGGATAACCGTCATAATTCAGCGGATTCCCGCTACTGGGGTTTTGTCCCGGAAGATCATATCGTTGGCGAGCCAAAGTTTATATGGCTGTCTATCGATAAGGAAGCCAGTGGCTTTAAGAAAATAAGGTTTAGAAGACTGTTTAAAGGAGTTAAGTAAAGGCCTCAGCCTTCACTGTCCGCCGTCGTTTTAGCGGAGGCCGGAGCCTTTTTTACATACGTTTCTTTTCCGTTACTGTCGATAACAATATCAGAATCCCCCTGTTCAATATCTCCCTTCAGTATGGCAAGTGATATTTTATCAGTTATTTCTTTCTGGATAAGTCGTTTCAGTGGTCTGGCACCAAACTGTATATTGAAACCTTTTATCTGTAAGTAATTAATGCAGCTATCGGTAACTGTAAAGCCTATACCCTGTTTTTTGAGTGTTTTCTCCAGTTGGGTAAGCTGGATATCGATAATTCCCCTTATATCTTCCCTTGTCAATGGTTTAAACATTATTAGTTCATCTATCCTGTTCAGGAATTCCGGGCGCACGCTTTTCTTTAATATTTCGAATACCTGGTTCCTGGTTTTTTCGATTATCTGCTCAGCATTTGCTTCAGTATAATCCTCAAAATTTTCACGTATAAGGTCAGAGCCCAGATTAGATGTCATTATGACTATTGTGTTTTTGAAGTTAGCCACTCTTCCTTTATTATCGGTCAGTCTGCCATCTTCAAGCACCTGGAGCAGAATATTAAATGTATCAGGGTGGGCTTTTTCAATCTCATCCAGCAATATTACTGAGTAGGGCTTTCTTCTCACAGCTTCAGTGAGCTGACCACCTTCATCATATCCGACATAACCGGGAGGAGCGCCAACCAGTCTTGAGACAGCATGTCTTTCCTGGTATTCACTCATATCGATACGGGTCATCAGCGATTCGTCGTTAAAAAGATATTCAGCCAGTGCCCTGGCCAGTTCGGTTTTACCCACACCGGTTGTTCCGAGGAAGAGGAAAGAGCCCACGGGACGGTTTTCATCGGAAAGGCCTGTACGGCTTCTTCTTATTGCTGCAGCCACCGTCTCTATTGCTTCATCTTGTCCCACAACCCTTTTATGCAGCTCTTTCTCTATCATGAGGAGCTTTTCTTTTTCGCTTTGCAGAATCCTGGTCACGGGTATGCCTGTCCATCTTGAAACTATTTCAGCAATATCTTCAGATGTAATTTCTTCTCTTACAAGCCGTTTGCCTTCTTTCTCAAAATGTTGCAATTTGTCAATTGCCTCTTTAAGCTTCGATTCAGCCTTTGGAAGCAGTCCATACCTGATCTTAGCCACTTTACCCAGGTTGGTTTCCCTTTCGGCCCTTTCAGCCTGGTGCCGGTAATTTTCTATCTGTTGTTTGATATTCTGTATATCCGTAACAGCATTCTTTTCTTCTTTCCACAAGGCATTGAGCTGTTTCCTTTCATCTTCAAGATCTGCCAGCTGTTCTTTTATCTTCTCAACCTTTTCCTTGTCTTTTTCCCTGTTGAAGGCTACTTTTTCAATTTCAAGTTGTTGTATCTTTCTGTCGAGAACATCTATCTCTTCCGGTTTTGAATTCATTTCTATCCTCAGATGAGCTGCTGCTTCATCAATAAGGTCAATAGCCTTATCAGGCAGGAAACGATCGTTAATATATCTTACGGAAAGTTGAACGGCGGATACGATTGCTTCATCCTTTATACGTATCTTATGGTAACTCTCATATCTTTCCTTTATACCCCTGAGAATGGATATAGCATCCTCCTCGCCAGGTTCATCGATAAATACTTTCTGGAACCTTCTTTCCAGGGCTTTATCCTTTTCAAAATATTTCTGATATTCATTAAGTGTGGTTGCACCAACGGCCCGTAGCTCTCCTTTTGAGAGGGCAGGTTTAAGGATATTCGCTGCATCCATTGCTCCTTCACCTCCAGCTCCGGCACCGACAAGTGTATGGATTTCATCTATAAAGAGTATAACATTCCCTTCGGAGTGTACCACTTCCTTAACTACCGATTTAAGGCGTTCTTCAAATTCGCCTTTGTACTTGGCTCCTGCTATTAGTGCGCCCATGTCAAGTGAGAAAATATTTTTTTGCAGCAGGTCATCGGGTGCATCACCATCCACTATCCTGAAAGCTATTCCTTCGGCTATGGCTGTTTTACCTACCCCGGGTTCCCCGACAAGAATAGGATTGTTCTTGGTACGTCTTGCCAGGATCTGTAATACCCGCCTTATTTCATCGTCACGGCCTATAACGGGATCAAGTTTCCCGCTTCGGGCCCTCTCATTGAGATTTATGGCATATTTACCAAGCGCGTTATATGTTTCTTCGGCATTCTGGCTGCTGACAGTGCTTCCTTTGCGCAATTCTTTCATTACTGATTTAAGATCCCTGGTATTGAGTCCACTGTCTTTCAGAAGTGATGATACATTGTCGGAAACATTAAGCAATCCGATAAGGATATGTTCGAGAGATACATATTCATCACCTGATCCTTCAGCCTCCTTCCGTGCGGCCACCAATGCCCTGTTTGCTGAATCAGAAAGATACACCTGGCCTCCGCTAACTTTAGGATAAGAATTTAATATACTGTCAAGGGCACTTATGAGCACCTGGCCGTTAATGGATAATTTTTTAAATACGAATGGTAGTATATTATCATCAGTTTCCATTATTCCTTTCAGCAAATGCCCGCATTCAATGGCCTGATGATCATTTTCCATGGCCAACTGCTGTGCCCTCTGTATGGCTTCCTGTGATTTTATGGTGAATTTATCGAATTGCATAGTAATTATTTATAGAGATTGCTGCAGACTGTATATTTACCACCTGCCGCAATCATGTATTACATTATTTATTCTTCTTTTAGCTTATAGCAATCTGTTTTGCAGGTTTTGGTTTAATTTCTTCTCTTTTTGGCAGGGTAATATAAAGAACACCGTTTTCATATTTGGCTTTGATCTTCTGGCTGTCGATTACGTTACCGGCAACTTCAAAGTTCCTGCAGAAGCACTGATAACTGAACTCCCTGCGATTATACCTGTCTTCAACTTTTTCTTCTTCTTTTTTATCAGAAGAAATAGTCAGACGGCCATTCTCGTAGTTAATTGCGAAATCTTCTTTCTTCATACCGGGTGCTGCCACTTCGATCATGAAGTCATCGTCAGTTTCTTTAATATTAACTGCCGGCAAACTGGTATTCGTAGATGAATAATTCGAGCTTGCCCTGTCCATCAACTCATTGTCCCAATAACGGTCAAGGAGTGATGTAGGTAAAAAAGGAAATCTTGCTATTGTCATTGTTTTGTCCTCCATCATTTTGTTTTAATTATACATTCTGCATCCAATTTTTCAAATCCTGTGCCATTGCAGGTGATGAAATATGATGGTAATTATGTAAATAACATATAATCAGTCTAATAGTATATAAATAACACAGTCATTAGCATGTAATTTCCAAATCGTATATGACATAATGACGGTAAAAATATCAAACTATAAGACAATATGACAGTAATATTATTTGAAAAGCAATAGGAAGGGAATAAAAAAAGGGAGTCACTATGATTAGTTGACGCCCTTTTTATGGTTCGTTCGTAATATGTTAATAAATTATTTTACTTTTTCGACAATTGCTTTAAAAGCATCAGGATGATTCATTGCAAGGTCGGCAAGTGTTTTTCTGTTCAATGCAATTTCTTTCTTATTGATCTTACCCATGAATTCTGAATAACTCATATCATATCGTCTTGTTGCGGCATTTATTCTTTGAATCCACAATGATCTGAAATTGCCTTTTTTCTTTCTCCTGTCGCGGTACGAGTACTGCATTCCTTTCTCCAGGGCATTTGCAGCAACCGAATAAATGTTTTTCCTGCGACCGAATTGACCTTTTGTTTGCTTCAATACCTTTTTCCTTCTGTTTCTTGAAGCAACTGAATTAGTTGATCGTGGCATACTTTTACATTTTTTGAATGTGAGCGCTCCTTTTACAAGGAGGCTTATGAGGCTTCACATTCTGTTAATACTCATTTAACTTTCTCTCTTCTGCGTAAACATTACTTTTTAGCCAGTAGAATTTTGATATTTTTCTCATCCGCTTTATCAACCTGTCCGGAATAGGTAAGGTTCCTTTTACGTTTGGTTGACTTTTTAGTGAGGATATGGCTTTTGTATGCATGCTTACGCTTAATCTTTCCCGATCCGGTAAAAGAAAATCTCTTTTTTGCACCGGGATTGGTTTTCATTTTTGGCATTTCGTACTGTTTTTTATTATTTTAAAGAACCTATTTTTTCTTTTTTGGAGTAAAGGTTATCGTCATCCTTTTGCCTTCCAGTTTGGGCATTTGCTCAACCATACCATACTCTTCGAGGTCTTGAGCAAGTCTCAGAAGGAGTATTTCACCTTTCTCCTTGAATAATATCGACCGTCCTTTAAAGAACACGTATGCTTTAACTTTAGCACCATCTTCCAGGAATTTGATGGCATGTTTTAATTTAAAGTTATAATCATGATCATCGGTATTGGGGCCGAACCTTATTTCCTTAACCACCACTTTACTGGCTTTGGCCTTCATTTCTTTCTGTTTCTTTTTCTGATGATAAAGAAACTTTTGATAATCAATTATTTTACATACCGGTGGATCGGCTTTAGGAGATATCTCAACAAGATCCAGTTCCATCTCATCAGCAAGCCTGATAGCTTCACCTATTGACATTACCTGTGGTTCTACATTATCCCCCACAACCCTTACTACACTGGCAGTAATGCGGTTATTTATCCTGTGGGGCATTCTGTTATCGCGTCTCCTGGGTGGCATTTTTTTTCTTGGTCCTGCTATAGTTTGTTCCTCCTTAAATTTATGGTTATAAAATTTTATGATCTACCTGTTATCCTATTTCGTTTTTTACCTCTTCCCTTATAAAATTAACGAATTCTTCCAGTTTCATTACTCCTATATCACCTTCGCCCTGTCTCCTGACGGATACGGTTGAAGATTTTTCTTCCTTTTCGCCTATGATAAGAAGGTATGGTATTTTCTTTAACTCGTTATCCCTTACCTTCTTACCTATCTTTTCATTACGTTCATCAATCAGAGTGCGAATATCGGAATTATTTAAGAAATTTAAAACTTTTTTTGAATAATCATGGTATTTTTCACTGATTGGCAATATAATAACCTGGTCAGGGCTCAGCCAGAGGGGGAATTTCCCTGCCGTATTTTCAATTAAAACGGCAACAAAACGTTCCAGGCTCCCGAATATTGCTCTATGTATGAGTACCGGTCTGTGCTTCTGGTTGTCGGCACCAATGTAAGTCATGTCAAAGCGTTCAGGCAGGTTATAATCTACCTGTATGGTGCCCAGTTGCCATTCACGGCCGATAGCATCCCTTACCATAAAGTCAAGTTTTGGCCCGTAAAATGCTGCCTCACCTTCTACCACGATGGTATCCAGTCCTTTCTCGGCGGAAGCTTCTATAATTGCTTTCTGGGCTTTTTCCCAGTTCTCGTCGCTGCCGATATATCTTTCTTTGTCTGATGCATCCCTTAGAGATATCTGGGCATCATATTCATTAAAGTCGAGTGATTTGAATACCCATTGTACCAGGTCAATGATTCTTTTAAACTCATCTTTCAACTGGTCAGCCTCGCAAAAATGATGTGCATCGTCCTGGGTAAAACTTCTTACCCTGGTCAGTCCGTGCAGTTCTCCATGTTGTTCATACCTGTATACTGTTCCAAATTCGGCCATACGAATGGGCAGGTCCTTGTAGGAATGCGGAGTGGCATTATATATCTCACAGTGGTGAGGGCAATTCATGGGTTTAAGCATAAACTGCTCTCCTTCCTGCGGGGTGTTCATGGGCTGAAAAGAGTCGGCCCCGTATTTTTCATAATGACCTGATATTTTATATAATTCAACATTGCCTACATGGGGAGTTGATACAATGGTGTATCCCCTGCGCTTGAGTTCATCAGTCAAAAAGTCTATAAGCCTCTGTCTGAGCTCGGCTCCACGGGGCAGCCATAATGGTAATCCCATACCCACTTTCTGTGAAAAGGCAAAGAGCTCAAGTTCTTTTCCTATTCTCCGGTGATCGCGCTTCTTAGCTTCTTCAAGCATTGCAAGGTATTCATCCAGGAGCTTTTGTTTGGGAAAGCTTATACCATAGATCCTGGTCATCATTTTCCTTTTCTCATCTCCCTTCCAGTATGCTCCTGCTACACTTAGCAGTTTGAAGGCTTTTATCTTTTCAGTATCCGGTAGGTGAGGACCGCGACATAGGTCGGTAAAATTTCCGAGTTTATACAATGAGATAGTACCGTCCTCGAGTTCGCTGATAAGTTCTGTTTTATATTCATCACCTTTTTCGGCGAAGAGCTTCAAAGCATCTGCCTTGCTTATCTCAATCCTTTCTACCTTGTTATTTCTCTTTGCCAGCTCTCTCATCTTATCTTCAATAAGCGGCAGGTCTGACTCACTGATCACTACATCGTCACCCGGGTCAACGTCATAATAAAAGCCATTTTCGATGGCCGGGCCAATTCCAAACTTAATGCCCGGATACAATTCTTCGAGTGCAGCTGCCATAAGGTGTGCACTTGTATGCCAGAAAGTGTGTTTTGCCTCTTTATCTTCCCATTTATGGAAAATCACTGCCGAATCCTCATTAATAGGTCTGGTGAGATCCTTTACATCACCGTTAACAGTTGAGGCATATATTTTCCTGGCAAGGCCAGGGCTTATACTATTTGCTATTTCCAGGCTGTTTACCCCGGATTCAAACTGCTTCACTGAATTATCAGGAAACTTTATATTGATCATATCCTTAATGAGCTTTAATTAATCAGTTTGCAAAGATAATCATATTTTTACACAGGTAAATAGCTATACTGACTTTGAATTACAGAACAAAAAAATGGTGACGAGTTCGATGAGCCCCGCGGCACGGGTCAGAGACCTGCGCCAGCGGGGTGAGTCAATATTGGAATAATGGAATGATGGAATAATGGGTATATGAGTATGGATTCCCCTTTAAAAGGGGGTTAGGGGGATGTAAGCCTGGATGAACACAACCTAAATGAACATACCCCTGAAACCTGAAACTATCAAATATAAACCAACAAATCATAAATAATCATTCATAATTAATACTTAATACTTGATACTTCAAAATGGCACTAAATTTGATTTATATTTGTTGTAACTAAATATCAGAGTCATGAAAAAGGTCTTTCTTATAATATTCATAATCCCTGTAATCCTCAGTTCATGTGAAATTTTTCCTGAAGCATATTTTTTCACTGACAAAGTCCAGGTCTATATAGGTGAAGAAATCTACTTTACCAACGAATCATATAATGCAGTTGATTATGAATGGGATTTTGGTGACGGCACTTTTTCCAATGCCGTGCATCCCATTCACAGCTATTCAGCATCGGGTACCTACGAGGTAATGCTCACGGCTTACAGCAAAACGGGTGCCAGTGACCGGGCATACCAGACCATCACGGTTGTATCTCCCACTATTCTGGAAGTAGAAGTGTTGGAATGGAATGATGAATATCCCGTGGCAGGGGCCAATGTTCGATTATATCCAACGCTTGATGATTGGGATAACGAGACCAACATGGTAGACGGGGGTAACACAAACGTGAACGGTAAGGTTATATTCTATAATCTGGGTCCCTTTGTGTATTATGTTGATGTATGGGAGGACCATCACAATAACTGGGATTTACGTGGTTACATGGACGATATTTATATAAGGACAGATCAGCTTGTGCCTAACGAGGTGAATACCTTTATTGCATGGGTTGATTATGTTGGCAAGAAGGGTGGTACAAAACGTGACCGTACTATGGTGGTCAGGAAAATAGATAGAAAGCCAAAGAAATAATTCATTCCCTGCTCATTGCATCGAGTGCTTTATTCACCGAGCCATGAAGTAATAATAAATTGCGGGCTTTTTCACTGTCTATCCCCAGCTCTTCAACTATCATTTTGGTACCTCTTTCGATTAATTTCTGGTTGGTAAGCTGCATGTGAACCATTTTATTGCCTTTTACCCTCCCCAGTTTTATCATAAGTGCGGTGGTGATCATATTCAGAATCAGTTTCTGGGCTGTGCCTGCCTTCATCCTGGTACTGCCGGTTACGAATTCGGGGCCCGTAACAGCCACTATGGGTATATCAGCATGTTTTTCAAGTTCAGTATTGGGATTACTTGTAATGCATGATGTTAAAATATTCTTTTCCCTTGCTCTTTTGAGTGCTCCAATGACATAGGGTGTTCGTCCTGATGCAGCTATTCCCACCACGGTATCCATTTTGTCAATATCGTATGCCTGAAGATCATTCCAACCCAGCTCTTCATTATCCTCGGCTTGTTCAACAGCCTTACGTATTGCGCTGTCGCCACCGGCTATCAGGCCTATAACAAAACCATGATCAAGCCCATAGGTAGGGGGTATTTCCGATGCATCTACAATACCAAGCCTTCCGCTTGTGCCGGCTCCTAAATAAAACAATCTCCCTGCCTTTCTCATCCTTATAACCACTGCCTCAACAAGTTTTTCAATAGCAGGTATAACCGAGCGTATAACAGGTACTATTTTCTGGTCTTCATCATTTATATATTCCAGAATCTGTCTGGTCGACATCTTGTCGATATCCTTGTATAGTGATTCTGATTCGGTTATATTATTTTCTGATGACATTGACTATTTTCTTAGATGATAATCCATTATTCTTTCTGCCGGTTCTTTTATTATCTCACCTGCCATTAGTCCGTATTCCTTCAAAACCTTCAGCAGTATTTCGTTAAAATACCATGCAATTGACCCTGTGAATGAGATTTTTATTTCCTTGTAGCCATCATAATGCATGATATTCCTTTCAATAAAATCTTTAAAGGAACCTTTAAGCAAATTTTTACAATATTCCTTATTTAAGTTTTCCCTGATGAAGAAAACAAAGCTGGCAATGTATTTACTTGGGAATTCCCCACGATATACCTCTTTGATTACCTTATCTTTATCAGTAGCGAATTCCTTCCCGAATAACTTTGCTACCTCCCCGGGCATAATGCCTTTGAGATAGTCTGCAAGAAGCCGTTTGCCCAGGTAGGCTCCGCTTCCTTCATCTCCCAGTATAAATCCCAACGGAGGAATGTTGGCTATTATTTTTTCCCCATCGTAAAGGCATGAATTTGATCCTGTACCGAGAATACATGCTATTCCTTCATCCCTGCCGAGCAGAGCGCGTGCAGCTCCAAGAAGGTCACTGTTAACCTCAATATCAGCTTTGCTGAATATTTTCCTGATAGCCTCTTTTGCCCTGTTGCACAAATAATTACCTGAGCATCCCGATCCATAGAAATATATTCTTATATTCTCAGAATCATTTACACGTGGCAATATTTTTTCTTTTACTACTGAAGAGATATGATCAGATGAAGAGAAATTTGGATTTAACCCTTCAGTCTTAACTTTTTCAATAACTGACCGGTCATCAGATATGATCCAGTTTGTATTTGTTGATCCGCTGTCTGCTATAATTATCATAATGCAAAAATAGCAAATAAAAGGATGACACTGACAATTATAAATCTCCTGAGAACACTGCTGGTGCTTTATCCCTAAGGTTATAGTTTGATGTCATCACTTCACCATATGCACCTGCTGAACGTATTGCCAGCAGATCACCCCGTTTAGTTAGTGGCAGTTCAATATATTTTCCGAAACTATCGCTCGACTCACAAATAGGTCCCACAACAGAATATTTTCCAGGAGACTTATCAGAGCTGATATTCTCAATTTTATGATGAGCCTGGTATAATGCCGGCCTGATAAGGTCGGTCATGCCGGCATCCACTATTGCAAAATTTGTATGACTTCCGTCTTTTATATAGACTACTCTGGTAATGAGGCTACCTGTTTGTCCTGTTACTGATCGTCCGGGTTCAAAATGGACTGTCTGGCCGCTCCGTAATTCAAGAAGATCATTGAAAATACCGAAATATTCTTCAAAATCAGGAATCTCATCCGGCTTATCGTAATCGATACCCAGACCACCTCCAACATTGATATGATCTATAGTGATATTTCTGTTCTCAAACCATGTTTGTATTTCGTTAACTCGTGAGCACAAGCTTTTAAATGCATTCATTCTCTTTATTTGAGAGCCAATATGGAAATGCAAGCTTATTAATTCTATATTTTTCAGAGAATGTAACTTTTCAATAACATTATCCAGTTCCCAGATATTTATTCCGAACTTTGTTTCCTCAATCCCCGTTGTAATATACTTATGTGTGAAAGCTTCAATATCGGGATTAATCCTGAGGGCAATTCTGGATGCATATTTTCTTTCGGAGGATAATTTATCTATAACTTCCATTTCCTGGATTGACTCAACATTAAAACAGAATATATCATTATTTATTCCAATAATTATTTCTTCATCTGTTTTTCCCACACCTGCAAATACAATATCTTTTACATGGAAACCTGTTTTCAGGGCCATCAGTATTTCATTTCCGCTCACACAGTCAGCTCCAAGTCCTGATGATGATATTTTGCTCAGTATCTTTTCATTGGCGTTTGATTTTAAGGCATAATGTATTTTATAATCATATCTGTAGGCTTCTTTCCTGATTAACCTGAGTGTGGTATCAAGCATATCCATATCATAATAATAGAATGGTGTTCTCAGCTTTGCCAGCCTGCCTGCTATTTCTTTATTAAACATTCTTGTTTATATAAATAATTGATTATTAAGGGACTTTAATGCCTCTGCTTTATATTTGCCGTTGGTCAGAATGGAAACATTATGCCTGCTGCCCCCATATGATATCATTCTCAGGGGTATTTCTTTAAGTGCATGAAATAATTCAACTGTTGTACCGGTTCTTTCAGCTATGAAATCACCAATAATACATATTATTGTTTGATTACTCTCAACTTCCACGGTCCCAAGTTCCTTAAGATCTCGGACTATTTCATCAAGGTTTGTATCATCATCTATAGTAAGTGATACAGCTACTTCAGAGGTTGTTATCATATCAATGGCTGTCCGGTAGATTTCAAATATTTTTCTCAGGAAACCATAAGCCTGCAACATCCTGTCGGACTTGATTTTTATAACCGTGATACCATCTTTTGCAGCAACCGCTTTATAACCCTGCTTTTTATAGGTTGAGCTTATGATTGTTCCTTTATCATCGGGTTGAAGACAGTTCTTAAGTCGCACGGGGATACCTTTTTCCCGGGCAGGAACAACACTGCTTGGGTGAAGTATCTTGGCACCGAAATAAGCCAATTCTGCCGCTTCGTCAAATGATAGCTCCAGTATTACCCTTGTTCCTGAAACATAACGCGGATCATTATTATGCAGGCCGTTAATATCTGTCCATATTTGTATCTCGCTTACATTGAGTACTGCTCCTATTATTGTTGCACTGTAATCACTTCCACCTCTCTTCAGGTTATCAACTTCCCCATAGGCATTGCGGCATATATAGCCCTGGGTTACTATCAGGTCAGTTCGGCGATGATTTTTTAGTTCACGCTTGAGGTTCTCTTCTATATAGAACCTATCCGGTTCCCCATCCTTGTCTATTCTCATAAAATTTAGTGCGGGCAGAAGTGAAGCACTTAAACCGGCCTCTTTTGTCAAGAGGAAAAAAGAGCTGTGCTCAAGAGTTCACCCTGGGCTAAAATGGCTTTTTCCTGCTTCTTTGAGAATACCTTGAGTGTGAATGATCTTATATAGTCAAAATGTGATGATACCATCTCACGGCATTCATTTCTTGTCTGATCATTTATGAGCAGTTCCGGTATTAACCTGTAATATTCTTCCCTGAGGGCTTGACATTTTTCAGAGGCTTCTTTCTTCAGACTCTCATACAGGAGGTTGGTTATTTGTGCCAGTTTATCGGTTGTTCCCGACATGGCTGAAAGAACTACTATGAGGTCCTTTTTGCCCCTAAGAATTTCGGCAATATTCCTCATCCTTTCCGGCGATCCAACCGATGTGCCTCCAAATTTATATACCTGCATATGCTTGTATGTTAAAAAGGCCTGCATGAGCAGGCCCTTATTATCACGATAATATTTTGTTTATCTGTTCTAATTCTCCATCTGAGAATTCCAGTTTCTTAATTGACGCGACATTCTCAACAAGTTGATCTTCTGAACTAACTCCGATCAGTACAGAGATAACCCTTTTGTCTTTCAGTATCCAGCTCAGCGCCATCTGTCTCAGTTTCTGACCTCTTGATATTGCTATTTCGTTAAGGGCTTTAACCTTGTCAATCTTCTGCAGAACCTGTGTCTTGTCAAGGTATGTCATTTCTTTACCTGCCCTTGAATCTTCGGGTATACCCTCCAGGTATTTATCTGAGAGCATGCCCTGGGCAAGAGGTGAGAAAGCAATCATACCTTTCCCGTGCTCTTCAAGGTTGTCAAGCAAGCCGCCTTCAACCCACCTGTCAAAAAGTGAGTACCTGGCCTGGTGAATAATGAAAGGCGTTTTCATTTCATCAAGCATTTTTGCTGCCTCTGCCGTCCTTTCCGCATCATAATTACTGATCCCCACATAGAGTGCTTTACCTGACCTTACAACATGATCAAGGGCAAGCATTGTTTCCTCAAGTGGTGTTTCCGGGTCAGGCCTGTGGTGATAAAAAAGGTCGACATATTCAAGACCCATTCTTTTTAGACTGTCATCAAGACTGCTGATCAAATATTTACGTGAACCAAAGTTACCGTAGGGTCCATCCCACATATCATATCCTGCTTTTGTGGATAGGAAAAGTTCATTGCGATAAGCACCGAGATCCTTTTTCAGTATCATACCGAAAGTTTCTTCCGCTGATCCGAAGGGCGGGCCATAATTATTGGCCAGGTCAAAATGAGTGATACCAAAATCGAATGCCTTAGTGGCTATCTTACGTGCTTTTTCCCCCGAATCAATGGCCCCGAAGTTATGCCAGAGCCCCAGGGAAATCATTGGCAGTAATATACCACTGTTACCACACCTGCGATATTTCATAGCATCATAGCGCTTATCATTCGCCAGATACCTTTTTTGATTTGATTTGTCCTGTGCTTTCATATTTAAACGATAATATTATTATCACAAACATAAATAAAATGTCCGTAATTCTGGTTCCCCGTAAAAAAGCCAAACTGAGTTTTCAGTTTGGCTTTTTGTGCCCAGGACTGGAATCGAACCAGCACGACCTAAAGCAGCCACCAGGCCCTCAACCTGGCGCGTCTACCAATTCCGCCACCTGGGCAAGATAAAATATGAATTATAATTGATGAATTATGAACTAAAGAACTCTCATTACGCATCTTATAATTTATCTTTCATCTTTCGGTTTGGCGTTGCAAATTTAATTCATAAAATCAAAAAAAAAAATAAAAAGAATGCGTGGTGCATGTGACAATATTTATGTAAATTAAAAACTTTTCTGCCCGGCAAATGACATGCGGGAATCAAAAAATATGATCGATTATGAATTCTCTGTCTGCAATAGGTTTGATTGCCATAGGCAGCATTGGAGCCTCCAGTTTTTATGTTCCTTTCAGGAAAGTAAAGAAATGGTCATGGGAATCATACTGGATCAGCCAGGGTTTAGCTGCATGGTTAATAGCACCATGGCTTTTTGCCTTAATATCCCTTCCAAGGGGTACTTTATTTGATATCATCAATGCGGCACCTGCTTCTGCAAAGTGGCTGGCAATACTTTTTGGAGCTCTGTGGGGCGTTGGAGGACTAACCTTTGGACTGAGCATAAGATACCTTGGCGTTGCAATGGGACAAAGTGTTGCACTTGGTTTTTGTGCCGCCTTTGGTACCCTTATACCTCCCCTTGTTGCCGGTGATAACCTATTTGCTTCAACAGAGGGCATACTGATGGTTGTTGGTGTTGCTGTATGCGTAACAGGAATAGCAATCATAGGGTATGCCGGGGCTCTGAAAAACAGGAATATGAGTGAAGAGGACAGAAGAATAGCAGTGAAGGAATTTGCACTGAAGAAAGGTTTGCTTATAGCAATTATGGCCGGTATTATGAGTGCAGCCTTCAACTATGGATACGAAGTTGGTAAACCCATTGACGACATTGCAGTTAAGTATGGAGTAAATCCCCTTTTTCAGAGCAATGTGACCCTTATATTCATACTTATAGGAGGATTCATTACTAACTTCAGTTATTGTGTGTACTTGAATATTAAGAACAAAACATATACTGATTATTTCTCAGTGTCGGGCGGTGTTTTCCTGAATAACCTGTTCTTTACCTTCCTTGCCGGGCTGTTATGGTTTATCCAGTTTCACTTTTATGGCATGGGCAAGTCCCAGCTTCCCGAAGGAATAGCCGTTTTTGCCTGGAGCATTTTAATGGCCCTGAATATCGCTTTCAGTAATATCTGGGGTATAGTGCTCAAGGAATGGAAAGGAGCTGGTACTAAAACTATGATAGTCCTGGTAATAGGGATAGTGATATTGATACTTTCGACGTTCGTGATAAACTTGGAATGACGGGTATGGCAGGAGGTCCGGCTTCGCCGGAGACTACGGCGGACGTAGTAGGGCACAGGGCACAGAGCACAGGGCACAGGGCACAGGGCACAGAGCACAGAGCACAGAGCACAGGGCACAGAGCACAGACTAAATTACACAATAACGAGCAACAAGCAACGAGCAGCGAGCAACAAAAAACAATAATATCCATTAAATGAAAACTAACAAATCAATTGAGCAATTTTACAAACTTGCCAGGGAGCAATATGCTGAACTTGGCATTGATACCGATGATGTAATTAAAAAGATAGAGGATGTCGTTATCAGCCTTCATTGCTGGCAGGCTGATGATGTGGGTGGATTTGAGACGCCCGGTGCTGAACTTGGAGGAGGAGGTATACAGGTTACCGGTAACTACCCGGGGAAGGCCCGCAATATAGGTGAGCTTAAACAGGATATTGAAAAGGTAATGGCATTACTCCCGGGACAACAACGCCTTAACCTACATGCTATTTATGGGGATTTCGGAGATAATTTGGTAGACAGAAACGAGATCGAAACAAAGCACTTCCGGTCCTGGATAGACTGGGCTGAGAAAATGGGTGTTGGAATGGATTTTAACTGTACATGCTTTTCGCATCACAGGGCAGACGATGGATTTACTCTTTCTTCTAAAAATGAATCAAACAGGAGATTCTGGATTGAACATGTGAAAAGATGCCGGGAAATAGGAGCCGAAATGGGCAGGCAGCTTGGAACACCCTGTGTTCATAACCTGTGGATACCCGATGGCTCCAAGGACGTTCCTGTTGATCGCTATAACCTGAGAAAAATACTAAAAGAATCCCTTGATGAGATTTATTCTGAAGAATACCCCAAAGAGAATCTCAAGGATTCAGTTGAGAGTAAACTGTTCGGAATAGGTTCTGAGGCAATGGTGGTGGGTTCATATGATTTCTACCTTGCTTATGCCATCCGTAATAAGTTAATGATATGTCTCGACAATGGTCATTATCACCCCACAGAGCAGGTGGGTGATAAGATATCATCATGTCTCCAGTTCCTGGATGAATTGATGCTACATGTTACAAGAGGCTTGCGTTGGGACAGTGATCACGTAGCAACCTTTAATGATGAAATATTACTTATTGCTCAGGAAGTGATAAGGGCTGATGCCCTGTCGAGAGTGAATATCGGCCTTGATTTTTTTGATGCCAGTATTAATAGGATAGGAGCTTATGTAGTTGGAACCAGGGCAGCCCAGATGGCCTTTATGTATGCTATGCTCGAGCCCGTAACGAAACTGAAAGAGTACGAAGAGGAAGGTAAGTATTTCGAACGCCTGGCTTTGCTTGAGATATTAAAAAGCAAGCCTTTTGGTGCCGTTTGGGACTATTATTGCTATAATTCGGGAGTACCCGTTGGTACTGAATATATCAACGAGATAGAGAAATATGAAAAAGAAATATTAATGGGAAGAATCTAATTAGAATAATATCTTAATTTGAAAATATGACTATGAAACGTATATCAGTTTTTTTCACATGCCTGCTTTTAGTATGCACAATAACAAATGCCCAGTTAAGAATAGTAAACACTTTCGTTGAAAACAGAAATAAACCCGTGGGCCTTGATGAACGATACCCTCGTTTTACATGGGTAATAGCTTCTGATGACAGACAGGTATTACAAAATGCATATGAGATCAGGGTGAGTGACTGCAGGGAGGATCTTGAAAAAGGGGTAAACCTGGCCTGGTCAACCGGAAAAATACGTTCAGGCCAATCAGTACACGTAAATTATGAAGGTGAAACTCTGAAGCCCGGAACAAAGTATTTCTGGAAGGTTAAGGTATGGGATAATAAGGGTAATGTATCGGAATGGAGCCAGGCAGACTGGTGGCAGACAGGACTGATGGATCCGCTTGCATGGGAAGCTGACTGGATAACAGCCGAACAGGAAGATGATGCCACTGTAAATTATTTCAGAAAGGATTTTAAAGCAGGCAGCACCGGGGAGATAAAAAATGCAACAGCATACATAAGTGCCAGGGGCATGTATGAGGCCAGTATTAACGGTAAACGTGTCGGTGATGCATATCTTACTCCCGGTTGGACAAGCTATAATAACAGGATACAATACCAGGCATATGACATAAAGGAATTGCTGGATGAGGGTGAGAATACAATAGGCATCATTCTGGGTGAAGGCTGGTATAAAGGAAGGATATCACGTAAGGTATATGGATCTGAAACGGCCCTGCTGGCACAATTGGTTATTGAATACAACGATGGGATATCAGTTACCGTAAAAAGTGATGGCGCATGGAAATATTCAACAGGACCGGTGATAAGTTCCAGTATTTATGACGGTGAAATATTTGATTCAGGGAGAGCAATAAGCGGCTGGGACCGTCCCGCCTTCGATGATTCATCGTGGGAACAGGTTCTTGTCAGAGACTATACTAAAACTAACATTATCCATACTTATAATGAGCCGGTTAGAAAACATGAAGAGCTGAAACCGCAAGAAGTGATTATCAGTCCGGAAGGAGATACAATAATTGATTTCGGACAAAATCTTGTAGGTTGGGTAAGACTCAAGGTAAAGGGGGAGAAAGGTGATAGCATTATCCTTCATCACGCCGAGGTGCTTGACCGTGATGGAAATTTTTATACTGCAAACCTGCGAAGTGCCCTTCAAAGGAATATTTATATTCTCAATGGCAGCGAACAGGTTTTTGAGCCGCACTTCACATGGCAGGGATTCAGGTATGTTAAAATAGAAGGACTTGGTAAAATACCCGAGCCGGATAATATAACAGCAATAGCTCTTTATTCTGATATGGAACCTACAGGTAATTTTACCACTTCAAATCCTGATCTTAACCAGTTGCAGAGCAATATACAGTGGGGACAGAAAGGTAATTTTCTGGATGTGCCAACTGATTGCCCACAACGCGACGAACGGCTTGGATGGACTGGAGACGCGCAGGTCTTTTGCAGCACAGCTGCCTTTAATATGAATGTTAATAATTTCTTTTCCAAATGGTTGAAAGACCTTGCTGCCGATCAGTTTGATAATGGCAATGTGCCGGTGGTAATTCCCAATGTTTTG
The DNA here is from genome assembly GCA_034659275.1 of Bacteroidota bacterium. Taxonomy (GTDB): domain Bacteria; phylum Bacteroidota; class Bacteroidia; order Bacteroidales; family VadinHA17; genus UBA9300. Next base: position 31,302 of record JAYEGY010000086.1, read on the forward strand.
GGTTCTCGCAGTGCCGGAAGTGCAGGCTGGTCAGATGCTGCTACAATTATTCCATGGGATATTTACCAATCATATGGTGATATCAGAGTACTGGAAGAGCAATACCCGAGTATGAAGGCCTGGGTTGATTACCTGATTGATACCAGTAATGACCTGTTAAGAAATAACGGCTTTCATTACGGTGACTGGCTGTTTTATAGCCTGGATGATGATAATGCCGGACGTTCAGCTGTAACTGATAAATATCTTATAGCACAATGTTTCTTTGCAAATTCGTTGAGAATAGTTGCTAAGACCGCATCCCTCCTTGGCAAGGAGGATGATAATAAATATTATTCTGCCATTTATGGCCAGGTAAAGGAAATTTTTAATAATGAATTTGTCACTCCCAATGGGCAGCTGGTCTCCAATACCCAGACAGCTTACGTTCTGGCCCTTCAGTTTGACCTCTTACCGGAATCTATGAGAAAGCAGGCTGTGGACAGGCTTATAAACAATATCAGGGCCTACAATGATCACATAACGACCGGCTTTTTGGGGACTCCATATATTAATCATGTACTTACCCGCTATGACCAACTGGGAGTGGCCTATGAACTGTTATTACAGGATACTTACCCGTCATGGCTTTACCCGGTAAAGAAAGGGGCTACCACAATCTGGGAAAGATGGAATGGAATTAAACCTGACGGCTCATTCCAATACCCTTCGATGAATTCATTTAATCACTATGCCTATGGTGCTATCGGCGACTGGATGTATAAGATGATTGCAGGTATTCAGCCGGAAGAAGCGGGATACAGGGAGTTTGTTATTAATCCACGGCCCGGGGGAGGCCTGAGCAATGCAAAAGGGGAGTTGATTACATATTATGGTCCTATAAGTACAGATTGGAAAATTGAAAATAATCACTTTTATATTGAAATTGAGATTCCGGTCAATACCAGTGCGAAAGTTTATCTCCCAGCATCCTCCACAGATGATATTACAGAAGGAGGGAAAAACATTACAAACGTGGAGACTGTCGATATAGTAGAAGTTAAAGATGATTATGTTATGCTCATGCTGGGTTCGGGGAAATATAATTTCTCTGTTGGAGAATATCAAAGTAAGTAAAATAGACAGATAGTATATGGTATAACTATGGCACTACCCCGTGAAATAATTTCCCTGTCAAGATATTACGGCAGTAATCCGGAGTATGTTATTGCCGGCGGTGGTAATACTTCTTATAAGGAAGGCGACAGCTTATGGATAAAAGCCAGCGGAGCCTCACTGGCAGACATAGATGAATCGGGATTTGTATGCCTTTCAAGAAAAAAGCTGGACAAAATTTCAGATGCAGTATACAGCAAAAACCCCGGGAAAAGAGAAGAAGAGGTAAAACAGGACCTTAAGTCTGCCATAATCGGCAATACAAATAAAAGACCCTCTGTTGAAACCTCCCTGCATAATCTTCTGAATTACAGTTATATAGTACACACACACCCTTTTACTGTCAACGCACTGCTATGCTCGGTAAAAGCAGAACAATTAACGGGAAAATTATTTGGTGACGAAGTGTTATTCGTGGAATATACAGATCCCGGCTATATACTCTTCAAAAAAACAGAAAAAGAAGTAAGTAAATATATCAAACTACATTCTAAAGAACCCTCAGTGATTTTCCTTCAGAACCATGGGATGATAGTGTGCGGTGAAAATGCCGGGGATATTCACTCCCAGAGTGACAGGATTACCAGGATTGTTAAAAGTCTTTTTACAAGAAAACTGCCTGCATTAGATTTCTTGCCAGCCGGTAATGATTCTAAAGGGATAATAGATCAATTCAATAGATATCTGGAAAACCGTGGACTTACCTGTGTATTCAATAATAATGACCTGATAAAATTGTATGTGCAGGGAGATAAAGAATTTAAGAGGACCGCCCGGCCTTTTACACCTGATAATATTGTGTATTGTAAATCCAAATACCTTTTTCCCGGGGGTAAAGCTGAAAAAATTATTAGCGATATGGAATCATTTGAATCCAGGAATGACTATTACCCCAGGATTATAGGCCTGGAAAAAACAGGATTACTATCTCTTGGTAATAATAAACAGTCGGCTACAAGATCAATGGAAGTATTCCAGGATATGATGAAGATAAGTTACCTGTCGGAAAATTTTGGAGGCCCAAAATTCCTTACCCTGGAGCAGATCAATTTTATTGACAGTTGGGAAGCCGAAAATTATCGTAGGCAGGTATAATAAATTCCATAAATATGTCCGGGAAAAGGATTTCACCCTTTTTCATGAATTGATTTTATTTTGCTTTAATATGAACGGAAATTACTATATTGGAGACAGCATAAAAAAGTAAAAACATGAAGAAATTGAACATAAAATTTCTTATTGCATTGATGGTTTTGTTAATAAGTTTACCGGCAGGTATGATGGGACAGGAAATTAAGTTACGGGGTAAGGTAACTACTTATGACAGTATACCCTTGATCAAGGCAGAGATAAAAGCAAAAGGTAGCGGCATGGAGGTTCTGACAGATAGCCTCGGCCAATTTTCAATAGAATGTCTTGATGAGGATAAGCTTATTATTACGGCCAGTGGCTTCAGGAGAGAAAAAATAAAGGTAAATGCAGATGATGAATTCCTGGATATAAATATGGAGATGAAGGAAGGGCAGAGAAATTTGGAGCTTGCCTTAGGCCCCGACGGACATATCAGGGAAGCTGACAAGGAGAAAGTTAGCACCATTAACGACAAAGAAGTGGATTTCTCCATGTACTCAGATATATATTCTGTCCTCAGGGGGCAGGTGTCGGGAGTTCATATCGTTGGTGATAAGGTATTTATCAGGGGACAAACCACTATTGGATCAGCTGATGCAGAAGCTCTTTTTGTTGTCGACGGTGTTATAGTCAGCAAATTTGTCTTCTCGAGTATACCCACCAGCGACATTGAAAATATTCGCGTGCTTAAGGGTTCGGCTGCTTCTATATATGGCTCCAGGGGTGGTAACGGCGTTATTGAAGTGGATACCAAAAGGGGGAAGTTTAAATAAAAAACCGGTTGTTGCCAAAAAATATGGCATGGGGTACAAGCCCCCACCATCTCTATTTTAACGGTGCCCAGAACAGGACTCGAACCTGCACGTACTTGCGTACACTAGTCCCTGAAACTAGCGCGTCTACCAATTCCGCCATCTGGGCGTCATTTCATTCCTCCCAGATGGCGGAAGCCACATCACTGTCTGGCCCCTCGCTAAATTAGTCCCCCGGACTAATTTTTAACGCTCGGTCCTGCCATCTGGGCGATTCGAAGTATTAATTATTAATTACTACTAATCTCGCATTTCGCATTTCATAATTCATCTCTTTTTTGCATTTGTAAAAATAAGGGAATTTTACAAAAGATAAAAGATAAAAGTAATTTGCTCCCTGCAGTCGCGTAATTTACCACACTAAGCCAGGCGTGTTTATATCGAGCATAGCGAAATTTTTTATTAATTTGTTCTGTGTATGGACGAAAAAAATAAACAGGAAAGGTATACTGACCTGCAAAAAAAGGGTATCCTGCAACAGAGGGCAGACGAAATGACTGAAAAGCTATCATCCTGCACTCTTTGCCCGAGAAATTGCAGGGTGAACAGGCTGGAGAACGAGAAGGGTATATGCAATACCGGCCGTAAAGCCATGGTTTCATCCTATTCTGCACATTTCGGGGAAGAGAAGCCTCTTGTAGGTCGTTATGGTTCGGGTACTATATTTTTTACTAACTGTAACCTGCTGTGTACTTTCTGTCAGAATTATGATATTTCACACCTGGGCAGGGCACTAAGGCCTGAGGAACACAGGGAAGCTGTAAATTATGCTATAAGTCTGGGATTGCAACGTATTGATTATTAAATTATAACTTCTTGTTTATTTTCATTTCTGAACCCCTTGTTGAAAATGTTAAATGATAAATATTACTTGATTTTCTTATCCTTTTTTCGTATTTTAAGTACGAGAATTTTTGTTTACGGGTAATAAATCAAATAATTAATTATGGGTAAGAATGTTGGAGTGTGGCTTGACAAAGAGAAAGCCTATGTTATTTCTGTGAATGGGGGTAAACACAAAATTGAAAAGGTTGAATCAAAAGTAGAATCACGGATTCGTTATGATGGTGAAACGAAATCATATTCCAGAATTGGTGGTACATTTTTCAATCCTTCAAAGAAAAAAACAAAGAGGGAGAAGCATCAGCTCAAACATTACCTTGATGATCTTTCCTGCAAATTATCGGGAGCTGAAAAAATACTGATTTTCGGTCCCGCTGATGTGAAAAAAGAGTTGAGGAAAGCCTTGATTAAACGAAAGGATAAGCCGGCAATACGTCTGGAATCTGCTGACCGAATGACAGAAAACCAGATGGTTGCCAGGGTAAAAGAACATTTCAGGTAATAATATCTCAATCTGTTATAGAGTCGTAGGCGCTCTGCAATATTTCAGTCCTGATATTCAAATCGTACAACAGGTTGTTTTCCCGTGTAGGGTATACCCGGTTTGATAGAAAAACATAGCTCAGTTCATATTCGGGATCTACCCATACAAAGGTACCCGTAAAGCCGGAGTGCCCGAAGCTTGAAGGGGAAGCCCCGGGACATGGATAATCTTCCTCTGTGTCGTCATACTCATCTATCAGTGGTTTATCAAAACCAAGACCGCGCCTGTTTTCATTTTCCGGGAACTGGTAACTGGTGTATTCTCTTATTATTTTTTCTTCGATTATCTGCTCATCACCATATCGGCCTTCTCGGCGGTACATTTCCATAAGTTTAATAAGATCATTAGCAGTGGCGAACAAACCTGCATTTCCTGAGAATCCTCCCATCATTGCAGCTCCTTCATCATGTACATAACCATGAAGTAGCTGTTTTCTGAAAAGGGTATCACGCTCGGTAGGCACTATCCTGGATCTGTGGTAGAACCTGAAAGGATTGAAGACTATATCGTAGGCCCCGAGTTTATGGTAAATATTCTTATACAGGAAATCTTCGTATGCCTCTTCGCTCAGATCTTCAATAATTGATGGAATAAGGAAAAAGACCAGGCCTGAATAAACATATTCCTTTTCGCCCAGGGGGGAACGTTTTATAGTTCTTATGATCTTATTGAAATATTTCCGGTGAACATATAAACCATTGGCCACTGTGCCGGGGAAACGTTCTGATTCAACTCTTTTTATCGTCCACCACTTATATGTGCCATTATAGCGCAAGGTATTTTTCCAGTATGGTATCCATGGATAGAGCCCTGCCTGGTGAGCCAGTATATCCCTGAAAAGAAGATCTTTCTTATCTGACCACCTCATTTCCGGGACATATTCTATCAGCCTGTCATCGGGTGAGAACAATCCCTCACCGTCGAGCTTCATGAGTCCGGTCGTTGAAGCAGCTATTTTGGTAACCGATGCCAGGTCATAAAGGTCATACGCCCTGACATCTATCCTTGACTGGTAAGTGTGTGATCCATAGCATTTATGAAAGAAAACAATTCCTTTCCTGGCCATTATGACCTCGCAACCCGGATAAGCACCTGCTTCCAGTCCTTTAAGTGCCAATGAGTCTATTTTCTTTTCAATCTCTTCCGACGATATACCAACATCTTCAGGATAGCTATATTGAAGTCTTATATTTCCCGGTGTTATTATTCCGTGGCCCTGACCGTATTTTTCATTTATTGTTACAGGAAGTTTACCATGCCCGCCGATACCTCCGAAGATTAATTGTGCCGAGAGCTCTTCTGTGTATTTATTTTCCTGGTAGGCAAGTATCAATCCCTCTGCGCACTGCAGATCAGGAAGACTGTTAATTGCATAGGGGTTGCCAAAATATATACCAATTAATTTCGTTTTATAGGCCAGTTGTCCAATAAAATCACTGGCTTCAGGACTTATGCCGTAATTCATGAAAGGTCGCTGGTCAGTGTCAAAAATTCCGGCTATAACCAGATTATATTCCTCCAGTTTTTTCACAAGGCTGTCATTTTCATTACTTTCCTTTGTCCAGTAATAATTATCTATCCTGGTATATTTTTCGGCCATTGACTGTAATGCTGTCTTGTTTCGACTGTTAATTGCTATACAGGCAATCTTTTTATTGTCGAGTCGCTTCACGGGTATAATATTATCCCTGTTATTCAAGACAGTAAGTGCATTAGCATAGAGTTTCCTGATAAATGCACTGTTAGCATTTTGGTTGGATTTTTCAATGGCTTTTTCACCGCTGGGTTCCTGAGCATGTAAAGCTGACCAGTATTTAAATGCAAGGATTTTTCTTGTTGTATTCTCAATTTTGGAGTAAGGTATCTTCCCCTTGTCATAGAAATCTTTAATAGATCTAATGGCAAGACCTGCGTCGTTAACATATTCTATTATGTCATTACCGGCCATATATGCAATAGCTTCGGCTTGCCCCGGCTCATAATACTTTGTCAGCCCTTTCATATTCATAGCATCTGTAAGCACTAGTCCCTGGAATCCCAGCTCCTCCTTTAATAAGCCAGTCATAATCTTTTTTGAGAGGGTTGAGGGTAGATCTGAAGTTGTATCAAGTGCCGGTATGTTTAGGTGGGCCGACATAATACCCCCTATGCCCTCTTGTATGGCCATTTTGAAGGGATAGAGTTCCAGGCTGTCAAACCTCTGCCGCCCATGTATAATAACCGGCAGATCATAATGAGAATCGGTGTCGGTATCACCATGACCGGGAAAATGCTTTGCAGTTGCCAGTATACCATTATCCTGCAGGCCTTCCATATACATAATCACTTTTCGTGCCACTGAGTTCCTGTTTTCCCCGAATGACCTGAAATTAATTACCGGATTGTCAGGATTATTATTAATATCTGCAACAGGGGCAAGATTGCTAGTCAGGCCCAGTAATCTGAATTCTTCGGCGATCCTGCTTCCCATTTCATATACCAAAAGGTCATTATTTATAGCTCCCAGAGTCATCTGGTATGGATAGTCCTGCATCTTATCCAGTCTCATACCAGCACCCCACTCACCGTCGAGTGCTATAGCAAGAGGAAGAGGGGATATTTCCTGGTAATGTTTAATCAGTTCAACCTGCTTCCCGGGTGTCCCCTGGAAGAATACAAGTCCACCTATGCCGTATTCCCTTATCATCCTGTCAATTTCAGTGTAATGACCTATATCTTTGTCTGACCATGTGGCAAGGAAAATACTCTGTGCAATCTTTTCTTCAATGCTCAAGGCTGACATTATCGAATCAACCCATGGATGATCATAATACCTCATGAATTCCGGCCCCTGTGAATATGAATTTGATGAAATTAAAATGGATGCCAGGATTAACAAATTAGTTATAAGATGCTTACGTGTCATGTTTTATAAGGTTTGAAAATCTAAAAGTAATAAAAAATATATGTCGGTTTAAGGATAATGCTTATAAGCTTTAAATTATTAATTTTAGTGTCTGAAAATTGAAACCTTAAAATCAAAAATATGAATAAAAAGCGCTTACTTTCGCTGGATGTTTACCGGGGTCTCACCATAGCTTTTATGATTGTAGTTAACACACCTGGCAGCTGGCAATATGTATATGCACCATTAAGGCATTCAGAGTGGCATGGATGCACACCAACCGATCTTGTTTTCCCTTCCTTCCTTTTCATTGTGGGAGTGTCGATGTGGTTTTCTATGAAGAAATACGGTCACAGCCTGAATTCCAAATCTGTTTTTAAGATATTATACCGGACACTGATAATTTTTGCAGTGGGGTTTTTACTCATTTGGTTCCCTTTTTTCGGTAAAGACCTGTCGGAAGTCAGGATTATGGGAGTGCTTCAACGTATTGCCCTAGCCTATGGATTAGGGGCGCTTGTCTGTCTTATTGTCAAGAGACAATACCTGTGGATAGTATCGGCACTTATCCTGCTTGGATACTGGGCCCTGCTGTACTTCGGAGGTGGCAACCAACCGTACAGCCTGGAAGGCAACGTTGTTTTAAAATTTGATTTGCTTGTTCTTGGTAAGAGCCACCTGTATCGCGGTTTCGGGATTCCATTTGATCCGGAAGGCTTGCTTAGTACCGTACCCGCAGTCGCAACAGTAATAATAGGTTATATCGCAGGTAATATTGTAGGGCAAGGGTCTGCCGATATCAAAAAAGTGGTGAGGATATTAATTTATGGGTTGATACTGACTGTTGCCGGTATTATATGGAATATATGGTTACCGATTAACAAACCACTATGGACCAGCTCATATGTACTTTACACCGGCGGCCTGTCATTCATAATACTTGGTTTCCTGTATTTAATAATTGATGTTCTGAACCTGAAAGGGTGGACAGGCTTTTTCAAGGTTTTCGGGATGAATGCACTGTTTATATATATGGTAGCTTCACTGTGGACAAAAATAATGTTGATAATAAAGATAGAAGCGGCCGGTGAAAAAATAAGTTTATATTCATGGATCTATAATAAGATTTGTGTGCCCCTGCTTGGTAATCTTAACGGAAGCTTATTATTTGCGCTAATGCAGGTATTCCTGATGTGGATACTTGTCTATATCCTTTACAGAAGGAAGATATTTATCAAAGTGTAATTGAATGAATGAAAAGGAATTACTTACTGAAAAGTACAGGGATTATACGGGAGAGGACTGCGTTGATATTATAAGCCTGCCCAGGTCCGGTTCTGACAGGAAATATTACAGGCTGACAGGTTCGGGTAGAAATATAATCGGGGCTTACAATCCTAGCAGGGAGGAAAATGATGCCTTTGTTGGTTTTACAAATCATTTCCGGTCATTAAACCTGCCTGTGCCCGAGATATACATTTATTTCCCGGAAGATGACTGTTATTTCATACAGGACCTCGGCGACACGAATCTTTTTACCTGGCTGGACAGGAAGAAACAAACTGATGGTTTTGATGAGGAATTACTTAATTTTTACAGGCAATCACTTGAAATACTTGTAATATTCCAGACCGAGGCAATTAAGGGACTTAACCTTGACCTGTGCTATCCGCACAAAAGCTTTGACAGGCAGTCAATGATATGGGATCTGAACTATTTTAAATATATGTTCCTTAAACTTGTGGGAGCCCCTTTCAATGAGAAACGCCTGGAAAAAGATTTTAATGTACTGGTGGATTTCCTGCTGGAAGCGAGCCAGGAGTATTTTCTGTACCGCGATTTCCAGTCGGCAAATATAATGGTGGTAGATAAAAGGCCATGGTTTATTGATTACCAGGGTGGCAGAAAAGGCAGTGCCCAGTATGATCCCGCTTCATTGCTGTATGATCCCAAGGCACATATTCCACAGGAAGCCAGGGAAGTACTTATTGAGCATTATATAAGGCATTTTTGCGTGCATACGTCAACCGATGAATCTGTTTTCCGCAGATATTACCCGGGTTTTGTCTTTATTAGAATAATGCAGGCTCTGGGCGCTTTTGGTTATCGCGGATTATATGAACAGAAGCCCGGTTTTGTGCAGAGTATTATCCCAGGGGTCAGGATACTGAACAATATGATTGACTCGGGACAGATAAACATCAAAATGCCTGAGTTATTCCGTGCACTGGGCGAGATACCCGGCCTTGAAAGTTTCGCAGAGCTTGAACAGCCGGAAAACCTGAGAGTCCGGATTACAAGTTTTTCATATATGAACGGCATGCCTCAGAATAAAGTACATGGAGGAGGTTTTATATACGATTGCAGGGGATTGCCAAATCCTTCGAAAGTTGAACAACTAAGGAACCTTACAGGCCTTGATGAGCCGGTAAAGAAATTCATGAAATCGCACGAGGAAGTTAATGATTTCCTGAAAGACGCAGCCAGAATGGTTACTCGCTCTGTTAAAAGCTATATACGAAAGGATTATAATTTATTAGCTGTGTCTTTTGGTTGTACAGGAGGTAAGCACCGCTCAGTTTATTGTGCCGAGCAACTGGCCAGGGCTCTTAAGGCCATTGATGGGATTGAAATAGAAGTGAACCACAGAGATAAAGATAACTGATGAAAGCTATGATCCTCGCTGCCGGCCTGGGTACCAGGCTTGGTGATATACGCAGACATACACCTAAAGTATTGCTTGAAGTTAACGGTAAAACAGTGTTGGAGAGAATACTTATCAAGCTGGCAGCTCATGGCTTTAATGATATTATTATCAATGTGCATCATATGGCTGAAAAGATTATTAAGGCCATAAATGAACTGCAGGAAAGCATTGATGTTGAAATAAGCATATCAGATGAAACAGATGAATTGCTGGAAACAGGAGGAGGCCTTTACAGGGTAAGGGATTTTTTTGATGACGAACCCTTCCTGTTGTATAATGGTGATATACTTTCTGACCTCGACCTGGGGAAAATGTATGATTACCATATACGCAAAGAGGCACTGGCAACTATAGCCGTACGCAATCGGGAAGGAAACCGTGCTTACCTTATTGATGATAATGGTATTATCAGGGGTTGGACAAACAGAAAAAGTGGTGTTGACATCATTATTGAGCAAGCAATGAACCTTTCGGAGATTCCTTCTATGGCCATCTCAGTGTATAATCGAGAGATTTTTGACTATATGGAAGAGGGGAAGTATACCATGACATCAATTATCCTGAAAGCAACGGCAACAGGACGTGTCATAGCTTACAGGCATGACAGGGGATACTGGGTGGATATAGGTACGCCGGATCAACTTGAAAAAGCAAGACAGATACTATGATCCCAATGCCGGCTTTTGTATACTTAATATTATTGGATATGAAACGCTTGTATACTATAAAAAGGAATAATATTAGCTTCATTTTTGTTGCTGTTATTTTATTTCTTGCCAAACCGATAATTGCGCAGGATACGAGGTATGGAATTCCACAGACAGAATATTTCAGCCGGAGTGATTATAATGCCGCATCCCAGAACTGGAACATTACCCAGAGTAACAATGATATACTTTATTTCGCCAATAATGATGGAATACTTGAGTACGATGGTGTGAACTGGAAGCTATACCGGGATATGGGACCCTATGTTATTCGTAGTGTGAAAAGTATTGGCAATAAGATTTATGCAGGTACTTACGGTGAACTGGGCAATTTCAACTATGAGAACAACCATAATCTAACATATACTTCACTGGCCACCACCGACGAACTTAAATCGTATGCCGATTATTGGACCATCCACGAGTGGAATAATAAAGTCGTTTTCCACAGCGAACAGGCTATATGTATTTTTTTAAATGACACCCTAATAAGGACAATACCTGCTATTTCAAGATTTACAGGTTCTTACCTTGTTAACGGATTGTTGCTGGTTACTGATGATGCTGAAGGTTTGATGGAGGTGCGGGGAGATCATATATACCCCGTATCAGGATGTGGCATTCTCAGGGATAAGCTTATAACCTCTGTAATGCCGCTTTCTGAAAACAAGATAGTTATCGGCACTATGACGGAAGGTTTATTTATCTGGGATATGCAGAGTGTAAGCAAGTGGGAGGTGCCTGCTAATGAAATATTAAGGAAGGCAAATATCTATTGCGGTGCAGGTTATGAAGACAGGTACCTGGTATTTGGTACAATACAATCCGGTGTGGTTATTACTGATGCATCTGGAAGAATAATATTCCAGGTGGGAAAAGACAAAGGCTTGAATAACAATACAGTATTAAGTCTTTTTGTTGATAAAGACGGTAATGTATGGGGAGGCCTTGATAACGGCATAGTAAAAATAAACCTCTGGTCATGTATAACTTTTTTGCAGGGATATTACGACCTTGGTACAGGTTATGTAATCAACAGAAGCAGTAACAACTGGTATTTCGGAACTAACCAGGCGCTCTTTACAATACCTGATGAAGACTTTTCAGATCCCCTGAAGGACAGGGATGATTTTGTTAAAGTGCCGGGAACCGATGGACAGGTCTGGAGTTTGTATAAAACCGGCAACTCCCTCTTATGCGGTCATAACAGCGGTGTGTTCGAGGTTAATGGGGGCCTTGCCAACCTTATTACTCCCACAAGGGTTAATGGTACCTGGATATTCAGAAAAGTGCCCGGAGAAGATAAGCGGCTGATAGCAGGTACTTATAATGGTCTGATACTTCTTGAAAGGCACCAGGGACACTGGCAGTATAAATCGGACATTAAAGGTTTTAACGAGTCTTCTAGATATATTGAATGGGACCGAGGTGGTAATCTTTGGATATCACATGGTTACAAGGGTATATTCAGGCTTGTTTTCAATGAGGGATATACCAGGGTAACGGAAGTAGATACTTTCGACCTCGAAAATTATCCCGAAATAGGCCCGGCTCCTGTGATTTCAAAGGTGGATGGTGAATTGCTTGTTACATCCAATAATGGCATATTCAAGGTTAATGAATCAGGAGGGATTGAAAGGTACCGTGAACTTGATAATTATTTTGAAAATGACTTTCCCAGCAGGTTAATACAGGACAGGTTCAGGAATATATGGTATTTCATTAACAGGTACACCGGGGTTCTCAGGTTCATGGAAGATGGCACTTACAAGAACATTTATTTCCCCTTTATCTCTCTTGAGAATAAACTTGTCCCAAGTTTTGAATCAGTGTTTGTACATGACAATGATAATATCCTTTTTGGCATTGAGGAAGGTTTCGCTCATTATACTGTAACAGAGGGTATGGACTTCAACAGGCCTTTTAAATTACATATCAGGTCATTTAAAGGACGATCTGATACAATAGCCTATGTTATGAACCAGGATGATGACAATGGACTTAATGTACAGGAGAGAATTCCGGAATATCACTACAGGGATAATTTTTTTGAAATACGTTATGCTGCCACTTACTTCAGTGAGGGTTATGCTGAATACTCAACATATCTATCAAATTATGATCTTGAAGCCACTTCATGGAGCAGGAATACAAGCAGGCAATTTGCCAGGCTTGAGGAAGGGGATTATGAATTTTTAGTTAAAGCAAGAAACAGTTTTGGTTTTCAACCCGAACCTCTTATATTCCGATTCAGGGTTTTACCGCCCTGGTACAGGACGACTTTAGCTAAAATTGCCTACGTTACACTGATATTATCATTGATATTCCTAACCATTTATGTGTTTAACCGCAGGATTGAAATAAACAGGCAGAAAGAAGAACTCAGGCAGCAGGAAAGCTTCATGGCCAGGGAGGAAAAATTGAAAAGTGAAGGTCTGGAAGTAGAAAAAGAACTTATAAGGATGAGAAATGAACGACTGAGAAGCGAAATGGTTTTCAAAGAAAAAGAGCTTGCTAATTCAACCATGAATATTTTACAAAAGAATGAATCCCTGCTTAAGATAAAAAACGATATGTCGAAAATTTCCTCGCTGGATGATAATTCTGAAATCAGGAACCAGATAATAAAATTGATCAGGAAGATTGAAAAAGATATTGACAATGAAGATCACTGGAAAGTTTTTGAAGTCCATCTCGAGCAGGTTCATGACGCATTCCTTAAGAAATTGGAGGAAAAACACCCTGATCTGACAAACCGGGAGCGTAAATTGTGTGCATATATACGCATGGGCATGTCGTCGAAAGAAATTGCCGCACTGACAAATATATCTTTCCGGTCGGTTGAGAATAACCGCTTCAGACTGAGAAAAAAGCTTAAACTCTCGAAAGGCAATAACCTGGTACAATATTTATACACGCTTTAATCCGGGGTAATTTCCTTTATCTTCATACCATATAATTCTGACTTTTCAAATATCTGTAAAAGTGTGAGAATCTTTCTCAAGTATGAGTTGATGATTTTTGGGCAGTGTAGTTGTGTTTAAATCTAATTTAAATAACTACAGACAAATAGTATTTTTAATGTGAGTTTTTTGTGAAGTGATCCATGTTCCGTAATGAGTTTATTATGTGCTTGTTTTTTTGCAATCCTATATATATATCTGTACATTTGATACACAAATTACTCTAAAACCTAAAAATTATGAAACAACTATTAGGGATTATTCTCTTTTTTGTCAGCCTGGGACTCGGTGCCCAGGACTTGACTGTAACGGGTACAGTCACCGATGCAACGACCGGTGAGCCGATACCCGGCGTGGCTGTGGTCATAAAAGGAACGACCATGGGTACAGCCACTGACGTTGACGGGACATATTCTATTGAAACCTCAATGAACAGTGTTCTGATTTTCTCCTTCCTTGGGATGGAGACGGTGGAACGAACTGTTACTTCTTCGAGGATAGATGTTACCCTGAAATCTGAGATAACAGATCTTGAGGAAGTAGTGGTAACAGGTTACGGTATCCAGAAGAAGGCACTGACCACCGGGGCCAATCAGAATATAAAAGGCGAGGAAATCACAGAGTTGAACACCTCAACTGCCATGGAAGCACTGCAGGGTATTACGCCCGGTGTAAGCGTTACCAGGAATAATGGTCAGCCCGGTGCGGGAACAGAAGTTATTATTCGTGGTATGGGTACCATAGGTAATGTTTCTCCGCTATATATCGTAGATGGTGTGACGGTAGGCAACATTGACTACCTGAGTCCGGCTGATATAGAATCCATTGATATCCTTAAAGATGCTGCCAGCGCTGCCATTTATGGTGCAAGGGCAGCAAATGGTGTTATCCTGGTGACAACCAAAAAGGGGGAAAGAGGTGCTAAGCCTACCATAACGTACGATACCTACTATGGTATACAGAATATCTACAAGAACCTTACTCCCCTTAATGCACAGGAATATTTGTATATTATGGATGAAGGCCGTGTCAATGACGGTTTGCAGCCATACGACTGGGAGACAATGCTTAAGAATAACAGCTGGCTTAATAACAATTTCCCGGATGACCTTGGCACTCAGCTTGGTGAAGAAATCTGGACAAAGCTGCAGGACGGATGGGAAGGAACCAACTGGATAAACGAGCTGGTACAGGAAAATGCACCCATGACAAACCATTCACTTTCAATAAGCGGCGGTTCCGAGGACATTATATACTCTCTCGGTGTTTCATACCTTGACCAGACCGGTATGATAGCAGGTGAGCTTATTGATGCGGGGCTCAAGAGGTTTACGGCCAGGGTAAACACTGAATTCATACTTATGAAGAACAGTGAGCACGATATTCTTACGGTAGGTGAAAACTTCACATATAATAATAATGTGAACAGGTCTGTGGGAACAGGTAATATTTACTGGAACGATCTTCATGAT
>JAYEGY010000087.1:0-11655 GCA_034659275.1 Bacteroidota bacterium
GCTTCGTAATATTATAGGACTGAATAAGTTGATTGTAATTGATGAGGCCCAGAGGGTTAAAGATATTGGTCTGACACTAAAACTAATCATAGATAATTTTCAGGGTATTCAATTGATAGTAACAGGATCATCTGCTCTGGAATTATCGAACAACATTAATGAGCCTCTAACCGGGCGTAAATTTGAATTTTATCTATATCCCTTTTCGTCCTGTGAATTAAGAGAAGTAAACGGTCAGTTTGAAGAAACCAAGAACCTTTCCACCCGTCTGGTTTACGGGATGTATCCTGATGTAATAAATAATCCGGGTAATGAAAGGCTGATTTTGAACAACCTGGCATCAAGCTACCTTTACAGGGATGCTCTTACTTACCAGGAAATCAGAAAACCTGAATTACTGGATAATCTGCTCGGGGCACTAGCCCTGCAAATTTCTTCACAAGTATCCTATAATGAACTTGCTCAGCTTCTGGGTACAGATCCTGATACGATAAGCCGCTATATACGGTTACTTGAGAAGGCTTATATAATCTTCAGGCTTAATTCATTCAGCAGGAACCTCAGAAACGAACTTAAACGCAGCAGGAAAATATACTTCTATGATAACGGGATAAGAAATGCTATCATTGGTAACTTCAATAACCCTGATAACAGGGATGACACAGGAGCATTATGGGAAAATTTTCTCATCTCTGAACGCATAAAGTATTATCAATATAATAACCTGTTCGCTCAAAGATACTTCTGGAGAACAGCACAACAGCAGGAAATAGACTATGTTGAAGAGATAGATGGGCAGCTAAATATTTATGAATTTAAGTGGCGCTCACATAGGAAAAACAAATTTTCAATAACATTTACCAATAATTATAAAGTAAGTTCATCAGAACATATAACCAATGAAAATTACTGGGACTTTGTCTGTTAAACACGAATTAACGTTAATTTTGGCGAATGATCACGAATAGGGGGGATGCCAAATTAAAGTATTAATTATGATTTATGATTTATGATTTATGAATGTGTGAGCTTCCCTGAATAAGGTTTGAGTGGTCTGAATGGTTTGATTGGTTTGAATTAATTCAGGTTCATGTCAAACAATCCTGCCGTAAGGCAGACGTTCAAACAGTCAGTCGACAGGCTGACTATCAAACCAATCAAACTTTACCTGTTGGGGTCGTTAATTCCCAGGATACTTCCTAACAATAAATAGATTCAATTGTTGTTTAGTTATAATATAACTGGCAACATGAAGAAGATAATTCTTATATCAATAGTTCTCTTTACCACACTTTCATCTTTCGGGCAGCTGGTGAGACCCAACAGGCCATTTATAACACTGGATGAAGGAAGGGGGTATATAACCGTCAATGAATTTACGGCGGGTTATGGCCTGGCGGGACAGACAACACCATATTCGAAACACTATTTCGGTTTCACAACAATGCACGGCTACCAGGCCAATGAGACCTTTATGATCGGTGCCGGGACAGGACTCCTGTTTTATAATGACGGTCTGCTTATTCCTTTATACATAGATATGCGCGTACGGATGCCGCAGGGTCTACTCATTCCATACATATCAGGAGCGGGAGGAATGCTGCTGAACCCATCGGATTTTGATGCCGGGACAAGGATGTTTATTAATCCCGCCGCCGGTATCCTGTATCCCATCACAAGACACCTGGCCGCTGATATCAGTGCGGGCTTCCTGATGCAGATGGCACCGAATATAGGGAGGGCAAGCTTTGTGAATGCTAAAATCGGGATTACTTATAAGTTCTGAAAATAAGGGACAAATTATCGCGAATTTTAGCGAATGATAACAAATGGGAGGATATTCTCACTAATGGTTTGATTGGTTTGATCGTTTGAATGGTTTGACTCATGCTGATTTTTCGGTGTTCGGTTGAATTGTTTCATATTTCAATAATTTAGCACATAAACTTGCTAAATTCATATTAATTTGTTAAGTTTACTTGCTATTTTTATTGGATTATGGAGTGGATCAAAAGATATTATGAGGGTGAATTTGACAGGCTCTTGCAAAAAGATAAGGTTCTTGTTCTTCACGGATCAAGGCAGGTTGGTAAAACCAGTCTCATAAACAGAGTCATAAAGTCCGGTAAGGATGTGTTCAAAGGAGATGGAAATGATCTTGACCTGCAGGAGATTCTCAATTCACAGAGGTTGTCAGTTATACAAAACACCCTGGGAGGTTATAAACTGATATTTATTGACGAGGCACAAAAGATCAGTAATATTGGTGAATCAATAAAACTTTTAATTGATCATACGCCTCATATTACTATAATACTAACAGGCTCTTCCTCATTCCAGTTATCCGGCAAACTGGGTGAACCACTGACCGGAAGGCAAAATACTTACCTGTTATTTCCTCTTTCTGTAATGGAGCTGGTCAATCATATGGGCAGAATGGAGGTGTTACGCATTATCGATAACTTGCTTGTCTTTGGAAGTTACCCTGAGACTTTTACAGCAGACAATAATGAAAACAGGATAAAATATCTTCATAATCTCCGCAATTCGTACCTCCTGAAGGATATCCTGGAACTGGAAAATATCAGAAATGCATCCAAATTATTCGACCTTCTCAGGCTTCTTGCTTTCCGGATTGGAATGGAAGTCTCATTGAATGAATTAAGCAACCAGCTTGGAGTGGCAAAGCAAACGGTTGAAAGATACCTCGACCTCCTCGAGAAGGTGTTTATAATAAAAAAGATACAGGGCCTCTCACGTAACCTGAGGAAAGAAATCAGTAAGACACATCGTTACTATTTTTGGGATAACGGAGTGAGAAATGCCATAATAAATAATTTCAATCCGCTCAAAATGAGAAATGACACGAACATGCTATGGGAAAATTTTCTGTTTACTGAAAGACTAAAAACACAGGAATATCTTATGATCTATGCAAATAACTTTTTCTGGAGAACATATGACCAGAAAGAAATTGATATGGTGGAGGAAAGGGATGGGAAATTGTACGGTTACGAATTTAAATTACAGGCAAAGAATATCAAAGCTCCACGATTATGGACTGAAACATATAGTGAAGCTGAATTCAAGGTTATCGACAGGGATAATTTTCTTGATTTCCTGTTGGGCACGAATTAGCACGAATTTTGGCGAATGATCGCGAATTTTGTAGCTTTAACATAGCTTGAACCAAAACACCGGACAATGATAAGATACATCAATCTGTTATTTTTTGCCGGGATGGTGGTAATGAACTACCTGGCAAATGCATTGCCTTTTAATGGTAAGACTACGGGGCAGGTATCCGACAACCTGCAGAACCTCTTTGCTCCCGCCGGTATAACCTTTGCGATATGGGGTGTGATATACCTGCTGCTGGCTGTTTTCTGCGTATTGCAATTTACATCACATGCAAGAGAGATAGCACTGAACGCGGGCTGGATATTTGCCCTGTCCTGTATCTTCAATGCAGCATGGCTGCTGGCCTGGCATTATGAAAAGCTGCCACTGTCGCTGCTAATAATGATTGGTCTGCTCCTGAGCCTGATCTTTTTAAACACGATGATAAAAGACCGCCCCAACGATTTAGTGAAAGCGGCCTTCGGTGTCTACCTGGGATGGATATGCATAGCCACCATAGCTAATGTGACAGCGGTGCTGGTGAGCATTGACTGGAACGGCTTTGGGATATCGCCGGTGGTATGGACCATAATAATGATTGCCGCGGGAACACTGATAGTCACACTGACATTGCTCAGGCTTAATAACCCGTATATAGGCATTGCTGTTGTATGGGCGTTTATAGGGATAATCATCAAGCGGCAGGCAGATTACAGGTTGATTGCGGTGGTGGCTCTTCTAGCTATACTGGTTGTTGGGTTTTTTACGTTTAAAGTGTTTCTGAGGAGAGCTTAGGATTTTAGATATATATGTTTGAGCGGTTTGACTCACTCCGCTACCGCGAAGTTTCGTCGAGCTCACACCGATAAATCGGTGTTCGGTTGAGCGCTTGCCTATTGGCAGGCTGGTTTGAAAGTCTACCTTTCGGTAGACAGGTTTGATATTCAAACAAGACTGCCGCAAGGCAGTCGATCAAACATTGAAAAATAGTAATGAAATATGGAAAATAAAAAGAAAGTGGTAGTACTGACCGGTGCCGGCATGAGTGCCGAGAGTGGCATTCGTACATTCAGAGATATGGGTGGATTATGGGAGGAATATGATGTTACCGAGGTGGCTACACCTGAAGCCTGGGAAAGCAACCCGGAGCTGGTGCAGAGGTTTTATAATGAAAGGCGTAAGCAGCTTCTTGAGTGCAAACCCAACAAGGGTCATAAGGGCCTTGCTGAGCTGGAAAAGTATTTTGATGTTCATATCATAACCCAGAATGTTGATGATCTGCACGAAAGGGCCGGCAGCAGCAAGGTACTGCACCTGCATGGTGAGCTGAGGAAGGCACAGAGTTCCGCTGATCCCACCCTGGTGTACGAGATTGACGGCTGGGAGATCAAGTTGGGTGATACGTGCGAAAAAGGAAGTCAGCTGCGTCCCCACGTGGTATGGTTCGGTGAGCCGGTGCCTGCCATGGTTGAAGCGGCAAAGATAACTTCCCAGGCTGATATATTTGTCGTTGTGGGCTCCTCGCTCAACGTATATCCCGCAGCCGGACTGCTGGGCTATGCACCACAGCATGCCAGCCTCTGGCTTATTGATCCGGCAGACGTAGTGCCCCCTGTGAGCAGGCATGTGGAAGTGATAAAGGAAAAAGCAGGCAAGGGGGTGGAAATACTGAAGGGCCGTTTGTTGAAAGAGTATGGAAAGTAAAAGAAAAATCATTGTTGCCGTTACGGGTGCAAGTGGGGCTATTTATGCAGAAAGCTTGCTTGAGCGCATAGGAAACCTGGAGGAAGGACCGGGGGAGGTGGCACTGGTGTTTACCAAAATAGCCAGTGAAATATGGGAATACGAGCTGGGGGAAAGATTTAATCTTAAAGACAAAAGACAAAAGTATAAAGACAAAAGTAAAGCCAAAAGTAAAGTCTTATTCAAGGTTTATGACAACCGGGATTTTTATGCGCCTTTTGCTTCGGGATCGTCAAGGTATGACACCATGATAATATGCCCGACATCAATGGGCATGCTGGGGCGTATAGCCAACGGTGTGGCTGATGACCTGGTCAGCAGGGCAGCGGATGTGATGCTCAAGGAAAGGAGGAAGCTGATACTGGTACCACGCGAGACTCCTTATAATCTTATACATATTAATAATATGAAGCTGCTGACGGAGGCTGGTGCGATTATACTGCCTGCAACGCCGTCGTTCTATTCCAAACCCGATACGGTCAAGGATTTAGTGCTTACTGTTGTTGATAGAATATTAGATATTGCAGGGTTTGATGTAGGCGGTTATAAATGGGGAGGGTAGAAATGCGAGATGCGAGAGGCGAAAGGCGAATCTTAAGTACAAGTTGAAACTTACTGCCAGATGATTAAGGTATAGTTAGCTATCTGTCCTGATCAGTCCCAGTATTGAGGGATCAATTGCTTGCGTTTGTAACATTTAAAAGATTGTAAGGGCAGATTAAAAAACTTTGAGGCAAAATTCAGGGTTTTATGATCAATATAATTAAGGTTTTTAAGCACATCAATAATGACATCCTCTCCATAATAATTAATAATCATCATGATCTCACTAGCCTCCCCCAACTTAAAAACCCTTTCGATGATCAACCTTTTGGATCGTTCGGGATCAAGCTTTTCAAGATCCACATCCCAGAAGTAATTCTTTTTTAACTTATCTAATATGTTGAATCGTTTTTCCATTTTATAAGATTGGCATCTGAAGACCAGCCTATCTGATTTTAAACACCTTCTCCAGTTGACTAAATATAGTCAAATTACTGATCATATCCAAGATTGTGGTAAGGCACGAATTATCGCGAATTTTTACGAATTATCGCGAATTTGGGATTAAAGACACCAGGTAGACAAGTTTCTGCCTGCCCGCAATCAAACGATCAAACTTATCAAACCCTTCTTACTTGATCAGGTAGAGTTCCTGCGGGTAGCCGTCGATCAGGCGGGCTTTGCCGTTGGTGAAGACCATGTCGTCCTCGAAGCCCATCCGCACTTCCGTATTATTCCATTCGGGAACAGTGCCTGTTACGCTGAACTCGAGGGCATAAGTGGTGTTATTGTACAAGGGATGTTCTCCTGAGCCGGGCAGGAATTCCTGTTCTTCTGTTCTGCCGATCGTCATCCCCGAGCCATGACCGAAATAGTTAATAGGATGGGAATACTGCCATGGCTGCAATCCTTCCGCCTTCCCTCTTTCAATGCTTTTGACAAGTATCTCGTTACCTGTCCTTCCTTCAACCATCTCTTCCATGGTGATCTGCTGAAAGCGGAGTCCTTTCTTATAAAGGTCTTTCAGTCCCTGCGGTGCATCGTCCTCATCGAGTTCACACACATAGGCCAGGTGCTGCATGTCGGTAGTGAGTCCCATATAATCTATACCAACATCGCAATGGAGCAGGTCGCCGCGACGGATAATATCATCTTCACCGTATTTTTCAATATTCTGCGGTGAACGGATAATGTCAAGGGAGGGGAAGAACCATGTTTCCAGTCCCATACTCTCGATCTTTTCAACTATCCACCACCTGACATCATTCCTGTTAGTGACATCAGGTATGATCACTTCCTTTGAAAAAAATTCACTTATCAGAGTATGTGTGATCTCACACATTGTCTTATAGAAGCTTATCTCCCAGGGTGTCCTTGTCTCGAACCAGCCTATTGCCACTTCCTTGGCCGAGACAAGGCGTTCACGGTATTTCTCATCCAGTGCCTCATACAGCTTCTCATAATGAAAATGAGAAAGACCGTTTACATGAGTGAAATCGTCGATCACCCTGTTATCGTAGTTGATACCTATATTCTCCGGGTCGGCTTCCCGTATATAATCCGCCAGGGTTTCAAACTGTCCCTGTGCACCATTGGAGCGGTCGGTGAATATGTTCTCATAAAAATATCCCGATGCGGATGCTCCGTGCCAGGTGGCCGAGAGTTTTTTGAACCCGTCTTTGCTATCATGAAAAATCAGTATTGACAGTCGCCTCGCGTTATCGCCGGGCCATGTGTTCATTGTCCGGTACACCGGATCTGTATCATTTTCAAAGCATATCACCAACCACATCTCCAGTCCTTCCCGCCTCATTATCTCCGGCAGGACATTGTCGATCTTCCATTCCAGGTTCTTGTTGAAGAGCCCGGTACGTTTTTCCATGGAGAGAACCGAAGGGTAGCTCTGGGAGAACGTTGAGATTGTGATTAGTAGGGTAGCTAAAGTAATAAGTAATCTTTTCATTATGATGGGTGTTTAGTGTTAGTTAATTGGGTCCTGGGTTCTGGGTCCTGGGTACTGGGTAGTGGATAAGAGAGTAGTTGGTTGAAGCAAAGAGGCAGTTTTGTATCAGCATAAAAAGTATTTTATTTTCGTTCATTCCAATTGTTCTCAACATACTGGATGTAAGAATTAATTTGTTTACCAAGTGCTATATATTCAACATTTAAGTCCACAAATTCTGCAATGTCAGGGTAGAGCTCCATAATGGTTTCAGTATGGCCTATAGTTTCATCACAGGAAGCCTGTGCATAAGTCAGGTAGTTGATATATTCCATTTTGTATCTCCTTCTTCCATAGCCTTCAACGATAGTGTCTTTGATGCGTTTAGAGGATCTGCGTATCTGGCTGCCCTGTTCATATAATTAAAACTTGGGTAATTTAAGGGATGCATAATGAACCCTAATGGCAAGGTCATAAGCAATCTGATGTATCTTAAGGTCTTTATAACTACCCATCTCCTTCCCACAATTGATTTAACAAAATCCAATTACCCAGTTACCCAGTAACCAGTTACCCAGCACCGGTATTCTTTTTTCCTTAATATTTTTTCTTCCATTTGCTGCCATAAGTTCCCGTAGCTACAAGCTTACCGTCTCTTCCCTCATCTTCTTTGCATAGTCCTTAATGTTGCGGAGGGTTTCGGTGGTGATGGTCAGGTCGCTGCCGCTGGCCCTGAAGACCTGTTTATCGCGGTCTATTTCGAGATCATCCTTTTTGAAATAGATATTGAATTTATCGAAGTATTTTTTCAGGAACTTAAGCTTTTTAGTATAGTATACAACGACGGGATCGTCATAGTAATTTTTCAGGAAGCTAAGGAGGGTATTGAGTGTATATTTCTGTTCGGCTATCCTCTGCACCACTTCGGGATCGGGGTTATCTGTATCGAGGAGCAGCTGTGTTGATATGTAGAGGGCTTCTATCCATCCCCCGAGGACCATCAGCCCGGCTGTGCTTTCCCTGTCGCTTTGTTCAAGGTGGTCTTCTATCCTTTTATATGCGGTATTGGCCAGTGTCAGCACCGAATCGGTATCGGACATACTATTTTCTATTTTTTCCAGGGGATCAGTCAGATATTCGGTGGGTATGTTAAGCCTGTGGCTCAGAGTGTGTACGGCTCGCAGATATCTCAGCATCTCGGTGTTCATATCAAACATTTTCAGGTAGCTCAGATCGACTCCATATATGCCAAGATTAAGGGCAGTCTTTGAGGCGCTCATGTAATTTTCAGCGTTCTCAACCGGGTTCAACATCTCAGTATTATAGGCTGTTTCGAGCCGACTGAATATTTCAGTTATCTCGACAGGTGTGAGCAGTCCGTAAAATATTTCACGCTTTTCTATCTCCTCACCAGTTTTTACGGTGTCAGCCTTATAGGTTGAAAAAGTGGTCTCAGGTATGATCTCCTCCGGCTCTTTCTGCTTGCATGAGAACAGAGCTACAGCCAGGGATAAGATCAGAGCTGTTGATTGTAAATATCTGTTCATGGCTCGATATTTATTAGAAAGTTTACAAGTGTTTCCTTCACTTGAAAACCGTACCACTATTTCACTTCAAAAGTATACCACTTTAATGCAAGGTTAATACTTATTTTCCATTATTAAAAGAACGTTGACTCAATGCACAGGGGAGCGCGCTCCCCTGTGCATTGAAAGCCGGAGCTCGTGACCTTCTTAATACTTTTATCATGAAGTATATCAGCTGTTTAACCATTTCTTTGTTTCTTTTGCACGATAAGACATTCCATTCATATTGATAATATGAGCTTTATGAGTTAACCTGTCAACCATGGCAGCAGTCAATACCGGATCACCAAAAATTTCACTCCACCGGTCAAAAGACAGATTTGTAGTAATGATTGTTGATTTTCTTCCCGCCCTTAGCGATAGGTGACTGAACAGCATCTCTGCACCCTCTTTATCAAAGGATATGTACCCAAATTCATCACATATGACCAGATCAAATTTTTCAAACCTCCCTTCCAGGGTGCGCAGGGTCTTCTGGGATCTGCTCTCGCGTATTTGTGTAATTAAACGGGGTACAGTGGTAAAAAACACCCTGTAATCTTCCATACATGCTTTTATCCCCAGCCCTATAGATAAATGTGTTTTACCTGTTCCAGGGTTGCCGGCTAATATTACATTTTGCCCCTGCTTGATGAACTCAAGACTTTCCAGTGTATCTATTTTTGATTGGGCATTTTTGGGAAGTTCCTCGCGATGAAGATCCTGCAGGTACTTCTTGTAGGGGAAGTCTGCCTGGCGGATTCTGGCACTTTTACGGTTCTTGATCCTGGTTGCAAATTCATCTTCCAGAAGTGCCAGAAGGTAATCTTCATAGCCGGATTTATCCTTAAGGGCCTGCCGGGCATGGGTCGTGTAATTATTCCGGATGGCTGGCAGTCTCAGTTCTTTGGTATAAGCTGTTATTTTTTCTTTTGTATTGGTCGGTATCATTGTGTTTCGTTTTTAATAATTCAGTAATGAACTTAATTCTTCAAGCTGTGCGCGTGATTGCTGAAGTATCTGATCATCGTCATTCAGCACGGGTGCATAAACATCGTTTTTCTGCATGCACAACGCTTTAATCTTATCCAGAGAGATATCATGCGCGCTAATTTGTTTGAGCCTGTTAATGGCTTCAATAGCCTTGTCAAAACCATAATCATGATCTTGCAGAAAAATCAATAGCTCCACAAAATCCTTTGGAGTATCCGCAAAATACTCACTGAAAATATGTTTCACCTTATCCGGCGCTGATGCCAGTGCCTGTGAACCGGACAGTGCACCTGGTTTTCGCTTTAGTGTGTACAGGTAATGGTCCAGGTTGATGTACCACCCTTGCCGGGTGTATTGGCGTTCATGCCGGCATACCTTCCGGTTCTCATGGTAACAGTGTAACTCTTCCGGATACACTTTAACATCCACCATCTTACCCACCAGATGATCCGGCACACTATACCGGTTGGTGGCATAGGTGATCACGGAGTATTTATCCACCTTGCACTGCTCCATCTGACCACAGTCAAAGCTGGGGGGTGCCGGGGCCAATTGCTTTTTCTCAACTTCCAGTAGATCAATGGATCTTTTACCCTGATTATCCCGGTTAAAACGCGTGTTGAGACGGTTACAGGTCCCTGATAACCTGGCATTGGCCGCTTCCAGTGTTGGAAAACGATCGTGGTTACTGAAAGCTTTTCTTCTTACAAACTCAACACTGCGCTCGACATGGCCTTTCTCATTGCCACTGGCAACATTACAAAAACGAAAATGAAATTGGTAATAGGTGGATAACTTTAACAATGCTTCAGTGGGTTCCTTCTCCGATGGACCTACAAACTTGCGTATGGCAACCCGCATGTTATCGTAAACCATGGTATGAAAAACACCACCAACATGTTCAAAGAAAAGAACATGGGCTTGCAAAAACGCAGCAGTATCCTGCCGGTGAAAGAGTATCGCATAACGATAATTGCTCAGCGCGGGTGTGAATACAGCCATGTAGAGTGTCTGCCACTTTCCCCCAATCTCCAGCTTCACCTCACCCCAGTCAAACTCGCATACATCGCCCGGGTTGTATACCTGGCGAATAAACGCCTCTTTCCTGCTGACAAGCTTTTTGCTTATTTGATTACATACCGTTGTGTAGCCAATATCGTAGCCCAGTTCTTGCAGATGCTCCAAAATATCAATCTTTTTCATCACCTGCTTATGAAGCCCACGACTACGCTTCTCTTCATTGGCTTGCAAGAGTCGGTCAACCTCCTGACTTATTTCATTGGTGAACTTCTTATTTCCCCGATTGCTGCTATCATATTTGGGGATCTTGACAATCTCCTCAATTAGAACTTCCTCTGCCTCTGATGCATCGGATAACTTCTCCCTGGCTTTCCTGTATTCTGCTAGGTAACGACGTACCGTCTCACGGTTTATCCCTAAATCCCGGGCTATTCTTCGTTCCGAATAACCATCACGGTACCTGTTTAGGATAATTTTCTGTTTCGTACTCATTCTTATCATTTGTTATTCTTCTCTCATTTGTAAAAAATGAGGGAAGATAAGCATTGATAAGTGGTATGGTTTTCAACTGAAATTTGGTATGGTTTTCAACCGGTATATACATTCATAGCAATTTTTTTAAATATTTTTTTTATGGCATAGTTAAATTAGAGAAAGATTCCCACTATCTTGCAATACATTAACAATCTTAAGGCAAAATTATTATTATTCTTGAGATATTATTCTCTT
>JAYEGY010000088.1:0-11653 GCA_034659275.1 Bacteroidota bacterium
AACTGGAAGAAAGAATCTATAAAGGTATTGAAGAAATAAACATGGAACCTGTAATATTTCGCTGGAAATATAAAATGGAAGATTTAAAATCTATATGATATGTTATTTACAGAACGATCTACTAGTACTGAAATCCCGGCACAGGTTGATTATTCCCGCAAAGCCAGGCTTCAATTTCTGGATACCGGTCTTTTAAATCATGCCCTCGGCATCCAATCAAAATTGATTGGATTGAAGGATTTTAGTGATGCATACAGGGGCAGGATCATTCAGCATGCAGTATATCAGCAGCTTCAAGCTCAAAGATCAGATCCCGGTTATCGCCTGCACTTCTGGGTAAGAGAAAAAACAAATACTACTTCGGAGGTTGATCTTATCTATCAAGATCTTCAATACCTGGTTCCTATTGAAGTGAAATCCGGACCTCATGGAAAACTAAGATCATTACATCAATTTATGGAACGGACTAATCATTCCTGTGCTATTAGATTATTGGCAAATAAATATTATGAGGAAGAAGCAAAGACTGCCAGCGGGAAAAAATTCACTCTTTATAATTTGCCATATTTTCTTTCTTCAAGAATTCCTGAATATATTGATTGGATTATTAAACAAAGTGATGGACTTTAAAAATCCCCTGTTCAATAAATAGTCGTTTCATAAAATCCAGGTTTATGCATTAGCGGAAAACAAATCCTCAACCCTGGACAAAATTAGGACAATTTATCAGGAAGCAAATTGAACCAATAATTCTGATTTCGTAGTTTAGTAAGGGGTCCCTTTCTGCCTTCTTTCCCTGAAAGCTTCCATGTACCAGGTAAACTCTTCAATGAAGCGGTCTGCTGATGGGTCTGTGAATTCATTCTGAGGCACCAGGTTCTTATCAAACAGCTTGCCGATGAAAGGCATAGGCAGCATCGAGGAGATGGAGGGCATGCCCAGCTCCCCCAGGATAGCTCTCAGGTGGACGGCACAATGTACTCCTCCGAAATTGCCGGCTGAGTAGGAAGCAATAGCCGAAGGCTTGAAATAATATTCTTTCTGAAAATGATCCAGGAGGTTTTTCAGCGCCGGTGGAATACTGTGGTTATATTCCCCGGTGACAATTAAGAATCCGTCCGAGCCATTGAATATCCCTGCTAGTTTTTCCATGTTCCCGGGTGCACTCCCCGATTCATATTCTTTATACATCTTATCCAATAAAGGCAGATCGTATTCCAGCGGATCAATTAAATGCACCCTGAGCTTCCTTTTCTTAAGTTTTTTCACAAGGTATTCGGCAGCTTTTATACCCTGTCTTGCGCTGCGCACCGAGCCATATATGACACTGACAGTTAAGTTCTTTGACTCCATAAGTTTTATTTAAAATTTATTATTGTTTCTTTTAAATATTAATATACCTCCGTATCCGGATGAAAGGCGAACCAGGCAAAGGCAAAATGATTAACATGTATATCAATCACCCGCTCCATGGCAGGAAGCCTCTGGTCGACCTCTCCTGAATACAACCTGGGTTGGGTGTTTCCCGGATCGTCATAGCCAGTATAGGGATTGGTTCCGTAACGTGCATTGTGGCCGGTATTGGTTGAGAGTATGAGTCCGTCAGGGTATGATTCAATGAATTCCTCCAGTGAAATCAGCATAGAAGGTACCTGGGTAAGTTGTGCACCGGCGAGCTCACCAACCAGTGACTCGCCCGTAAATTGCTGCCACCAGCTTTCCGTTTGCCTGTCCCACATCACAAGGTCGCTGTTCCTTAGCATCCCTGATACCCCGAAATCGAGCAGCCACTCTTTCCCCTTGAATTGAAGTCGCCGGTCGAAGACTATGGCTGAATTGCACAATGGACAGTATGTCACAGAGACAGGCATTCCGCCAATTGTATCATTTATAATTTCATGATAGGTCATAATGCTCAAAGGATAGGCCTTGGCCTCCTTACCGGTTTCAATTACAATTACCGGTTCGTGCTTAAAGAACATTTCGGAAGCTTTTCGCGTGTCCCAGAATTCGGGCTTATCTATGGGAGGTATTTCATCTGGCCTTAGCAGCGTGGTAAATTCCTCCAGTGGGACAATGCGATTGGATTTATCAGTATTCCATTGTACATCAAGATTTTTTGGATTTTTTTGTGCTGTTAAAGTGCATGATAGCAATACGCAGATAAATGTGTGTATAAATATTCTTTTTTTCATACTATTATTTGTTATTAATAAAACATATTGATCTGTACAACCAGCCGTTCCAAGAGGTAACCTGTGGCGTATTGCACACTTTAACAGTGTCAATTAATCATGATCCAGCTGGTTGTTTTACTTTTATCCTACAAACGCCAGAAAATCAATTTGTTAATTTAGTATTTCACCTTTTAAATATACTACTATTTGGGGACATGTAATCCAATCCTCCTTATATTTCCTGACTTTATTATTAAGGGCATATCCATAAAGGCGAGGATTGATCCATTTACCCACTCCTGACGCTTCGGTCTGGATCTTCGATCCGTGGGTCTGGCAGGGAGCAGGGGGCAGGGAGCCAGCCTTCGCTAGATCCTTCGCCAAGGCTACGGATTTCAAGAAAGCTACGGCTGACGATGCAGGGGGCATGGAAAAACAAAAAATGGGAAAGCGAAACATGCTTCGCCCTCCGGAGATTCAGCGTAGGCCGGGAAGACGGAACTAATATCACCGGAGAAGGTGAATACAATCATCAACAGCAGTCTAGCGGCTCTTACGTTCTTTGTTTAAAGGGTATTTGATTATAAATTAGTAAATTAGTAGTGTAATACATGAATTTCGATTAAGAGCCAACTGTTTAACAGCTGGGGATAAATCCTCCAGTGTAGTTCTAACATGTATCAAAAAGTATGAAGCCAAGAAATATATATGCAATTTACTTGATATTTATACTTGTCATTTCTTCATGTAAAAAGGAACAGATTGATCCTACTTTGACCGGTTTCGGTATATCAGCTACATATGGTGATCCCATTGCTCATCCTTCGGGTAAATTGATAGGATTTAATCATATGCCGTTAAAAGAAATAGTATATGAAAAGGTTAGGGATGACTATTATTTTACTCACTATCATTATGATCTGGAACAATCTGGTTTCTGGTTGATGGATACATGTGGGAATAAGAGACGTGTACTGTCAAATTATTTAAATTGTCCCTCATGGAGCCCGGACGGTAATTGGATAGCTTTTACTACAGGGAATATTTGTGTTATGCCATTTGACGGTGAGAATTTTGATACAACATCAATAATACAATTATCAAATAGAGGCCATGATTTTTATCCATCGTGGAGCAGAGACGGGACTATATCGCATATGACAATACTGAATGTGGATCTGCAATATGGCCACCGCCAGAAAACTGTTGTGGCATTTTAATAACAGATAATGAAGGGATTGAAAAAGAATTTATTATAGAGAGGAGAAGATTCCCTTACTGGGGTCCGGGCAATGATACTATATATTATGGACTGTTTTATTACGACCTGGTGAATAAAACCGAACATATAATAGTAAATACCGATTCAATTAATTTCTGGGTAAATGGCCGGCCTCAATATCACCCAACAAAGGATAAGATATTCTTCCGGGGAAAGTTTACGGAAACTCCGGTTTATTTTAAACTTCATTCTGTTGAACCAACAGGTAAGAATTTTAAACTTGTCTCAAAAGATCCAATAAGTGATTTTTCTTTAACTCCGGATGGTAAAATTCTATATGTTCTGTGGAAGGGTGAAAAAATTGATAGAAAGCAGTGTACTATATGGATAATGGATGATGACGGAAAAAACAAGAAACAATTAACATTCAATGACTATTAAGTGCAATAAATTTGTAAATCCTAATTTAAAAGGACCCCCATGAATATGACAGTTGCATCCAGCACCCTTCGACTGATAGATCGCCTTTTTGGAGGTTGCTGCAAATCGCTAACTGCTTACTCTGAAACTTCAGTGTTACCAACTGAACTCCTACCTTCGCTCTTTGAGCTGCGGCAGGATTGATCCTTTGTCCACAGGTGTTACTGTGGCTATAATTATTATGCCCTTCCAGGGCGTTTAGTTCTGGGTTCCCCCCTGCTTTGAACATCTCTCCATTAGGATTGTTATATAAATGCTATTTATCCTATCATTTTTATAGGATATAATTAATTAACAATCATATGAAACGAATATTTTTAATACTGATGCTGGCTGTAGTTGCAACTGCGGTCAGCGGACAAAGTCAAAACAAGTACCGGCTCACGGAAGATGATTACAATATCACCGTAGAGGGAACCTCTTCCTTGCATGACTGGGAAATGACCGCTACCGATGCCGACGGTCATGTAATATTCCAGATTAACAATAGCGCAATAGTTGGTATATCAGAAATTAATGTCGAGGTGAAAAGCGGAGGTATCATTAGCGATAAAAATTTAATGGAGAAAAAAGCTTCCGAGGCGCTGAAGGCAGATGAATATCCCCTTATAAGCTTCAGCTTGGTTGACGTAGTGTCATTTAAAAACTCATCCGATACATTAAAGGGTGAGGTATCGGGTACACTCGAAATTGCAGGTATCGCTAAACCAGTAAATATAGCATATGAGTTGATGCCGTTAGAAAATAATGAAATCAAAGTCACGGGCAGCACTGAACTGCTCATGTCGGATTACGGCATTGACCCTCCTACGGCATTGCTGGGAACAATAAAAACAGACGACCCTGTGCAAGTTTCATTCGACACCGTATGGATACCGGAAACGACAGCAGTCTCAAAAACATTTGAATAATCATACTTAATCTTTGAAAACTAAAAACAATGAAAAAATCAATATTAATTATCATTACCGGATTATTTTCACTCACTGTCCTCGGCCAGGGCTTTGAACAGGGAAAGATAAATGCTTCTGAATTTGACAGTCTCAGAGTGAAGCTGGGGGCTGATTTCGCCATCCAGTACCAGGGACTCAGTCACCATGCCGACAGTGCCCTTATTCCCCTGGGCAAAAACATCAACCTGCCCACTGCCAATATGAGCATTACAGCCGACCTGGCTCCCGGCGTAAGGGTCAAGCTTACAACATACCTTTCGTCAAGGCATCATCCCGAGGCCTGGGTCAAGGGCGGGTATCTTATCTTTGACCACCTGCCTTTCATCAAATCTCCTCTCATTGATAAAATAATGGAAGTGTCCACACTTAAGGCAGGTGTAATGGAGCTTAACTACGGTGATGCTCATTTCAGAAGATCGGATAATGGCAATGTTATCAATAATCGTTTTACAGGTAATTACATAATGGATGCATTCACCACGGCCCCGGCTTTAGAATACCTGTTCAGGAAAAAGGGTATAATGGCTCTGGCAGCTGTGACCACAGGTAGCCTCAGGCCCGACCTGGCGGGTTACAGCAGTTTCTCAGGCCAGTATTCATCATACAATATCGGGGAGGAACTGGGCTTCTACGGTAAACTGGGTTATGACGGCCAAGTCACGGAAAAGCTTAGAATAAGGGGCTCCGTGAGTGCCTACTATACTGGTAACCATCATTTCGGTTCATTGTATTACGGCGACCGTGCCGGTTCAAGGTATTACCTCGTAATGAACAGGGTCACCGACAGTGAAGAGGATGTTGACATTTCCTCCAACCACACATCCGGTCGCTGGTCGCCCGGTTTCACCGACCGCAATCGTTCGTTGATGTTTAACCTTTTTGCACGCTACGGGGGTTTTGAGTTCTTCGGCACCCTGGGAAAATGCAGCAGGTACATCCGCTTTCGGCGGACAGGAGTTCAATTTCACGCAGTATGCTGCCGAGGCTCTCTATTTCTTTGGTAACAAAGAACAGTTCTATGCGGGTGCCAGGTATAATCTTGTAAAAAATAAGCAGCAAATGTCCGTAAAAAGGTTACAGGCAGCTGCAGGATGGTGTCTTACAGACAATATCCTGGTCAAGGCAGAATACGTTAACCAGGATTATTCCGGTTTCACCGAATACGGATCCGAAGCGGGGTTTAAAGGACTGATGATAGAAGCTGCAGTGTCATTCTGACCTGGCAGTGATAACAGGTAAGCTACATGTATTGCTTTGATAATGAATATAAAATTCAATGCCGATGATGAATATTGCCAATCTATTAATAATGATCGTAATGATTTTAGCAGGTGTCCATGACAAGGGCGAGCTTGCTGATGAAGATTGTGGCAATAGCAACATTAAAATAGAAGGTCAGGCATTGCTGAGAAGCTTTGAACTGCATTATGATTTCAACGGGGAAAGATTGAGTTTTTATAATCCGCCTTCACTGTCACCAGGGCAAGAAAGTAATACTGTAACAATTCCCGTTGTGGGTTTCAGAGCATCTTCTCAGGGACTTGAAGAAGATTTTCGTGATCTTGTCAAAGCAGACCGTTTCCCCGAAATAACTATTTCGTTCAACGGAAAGGATTTCAGGGAGGAGAGATTAAGTGTATTCCGGCTGGGAATAACAATAGCTGGCATAACGAATTACTACGATGTTTTATGCAGAATACAACCCTTGGCAAAGAACCTTTACTGTATAAGCGGAAGCAAGGAATTGTCAATTCAAGACTTCAATCTTGAGCCTCCGAGTATCATTCCTGGGCTTATCGAAGTAAGTGACAGGGTCAATATATTTTTTTCAATTAACTTTGAAGCAATAACGTAAACCAATAGTAAGAGCAAATTGAAATTCAACACAAGAATAAGGTACGGGATACGAACAATGATAGAGATAGCCATGGCCGACCAGGAAAGGGGGATCTACCAGAAAGATATTGCCATGAATCAGGATATATCAAACAAATACCTTGATCATATAATCCTCCCCCTACGAACGGCAGGCTTAATCAGAAAAATATCAGGGAAGAGAAGCGGTTATCGCCTTGGCCGTGACGCTTCTGAAATAAGCATGCTGGATATATACCTTGCCTATGAACCTGATTTCTCAGTTACCGACTGCCTGGCAAGCAATATAGATTGCAATAGAATCA
Source organism: Bacteroidota bacterium (assembly GCA_034659275.1). Taxonomy (GTDB): domain Bacteria; phylum Bacteroidota; class Bacteroidia; order Bacteroidales; family VadinHA17; genus UBA9300. The sequence goes on from JAYEGY010000088.1 coordinate 7,013, forward strand.
ATTCATGTGCCGCACATTCTTTCTGGTCAAATCTCAACAGTGTGATGAAGGAATATTTTATATCAGTCAGCCTTGCCAGTCTCCGGGATGAAAGCATGAATTATGAACGTGTCGAGCAAAACATAGAATATAAATAAATATGAACCGGCTTACCATAAAAAGATTCTTCTGGATAATAGCAGTACTAATGATCGTAAGCTGTGCACCGGCACAGCAGACCCCCTTTAACCGTGGTGTTAACCTCACCGGTTGGTTCCAGGCCGGGAGCGCCCGGAAAGTGCATTATAAAAAGTATTCCAAACAGGACTTTATCAATATTCAAAGCCTCGGTTTCGACGTTATACGCCTTCCCATAAACCTTCATTACATGACTGATGGCCCACCCAATTACATCCTTGATGATATCTTTCTTGAAAACCTTAACCGGGTAATCGACTGGGCTGAAGAATTGCAGATACACCTTATCCTTGATAACCATACTTTCAGCCCTTCGATAGACACTGATCCCGGTGTAGGAAGCATACTTAAAAAAGTATGGGCACAAATGGCTCAGGAGTTCGCTGACAGGTCAGAATATATTTATTACGAAATATTGAATGAACCACACGGGATAAAGGACAGGGTTTGGAACAAGATACAGGGGGAAGTGATTGAAACAATAAGGGAACATGACAGTAAGCGTTATATTGTTGTCGGTCCCGCAGGTTGGAACAGTTATAACAACCTGGATGCCATGCCCGAGTATGACGATGATAAACTAATATACACCTTTCACTTCTACGACCCCTTCCTTTTCACCCACCAGGGAGCTTCATGGAATACACCGTCAATGCTGGAAATAAAAAATATCCCCTTTCCATATGATGCTGCTTCAATGCCTCCGATGCCTCCTGCTTTTGAGGGTACGTGGGTTGAAAACCTTTATGATAATTACCCCACGGACGGTACAGCAGCAAAAGTCAGGGAACTGATAGATATAGCTGTGGCCTTCAGGGAGGAAAGACAGGTGCCCATCTTTTGCGGTGAGTTTGGAGTGTACCAGCTTACCAGTGATGAAGCAGACAGGGTCAGGTGGTATGAAACAGTAGTAAATTACCTCGATTCTATGAATATAGCATGGACTATGTGGGACTACCACAGTGGCTTCGGGCTTTTCGAAGAAAATAGCAATGGTCTTTTTGAGCACGATCTGAATATACCCCTCCTTGAAGCCATGGAGCTGAATATCCCTGAACAGACTGAATATGAACAGTTACCAGACTCAACAGGCCTTGTTATATATGACGATTATCTAGCCTCGTACATCGACGAAGTGTCTTACAGCGATGGAACACTGGATTATTTTTATGATGTATATCCCAACAAGGGGAAATATTGTATTCACTGGACGGAGGCCAGCAGGTACCAGGCTATTGCACTTGATTTCCAGCCCAACAGGGACCTGACAAGGCTGGTAGATGAAGATTATGCCTTCGACTTCGCTGTAAGGGGTACTGATCCCTTGCTATCTTTTGACGTTCGTTTCCTTGACTCAAAAACCGATGAACCCGGTGACCTGCCTTGGAGGAAGGGAATTACCATAAGAAACAGCATGGTGGATTTCGATAACCGATGGTATCATCTCCATATACCTTTGAAGAACATGGTAGAAAAAGGTGCATGGGACGGTGAATGGCATGTGCCCATTGGCAAGTTTGACTGGTCAGATATTGACAGGCTTGAATTTGTTCCGGAAGAAAGGGACCTTGGCCAGGCCCACCTCTTATTTGACCAGATCTATATCACCGATATGGACACCGTTAGCACAGATCCCTTTACCGGTGTTGATGACTTCACTTCCATCATAACAAGTAAGACCGGTTTATATGATATTAAGGTGTATCCTAACCCCGCAAGTCAATACCTCTACCTCGAGAGTTACGGTGGTATTGAGATGAATGTTCAAATCAGGGACCTTACCGGAAAAAAGATTTTACATAAGGATTTTACTTCTTTTCTTGAATTGAATATCTCTGATATTCCGCCCGGTATTTATATCATTATGGTTAGTGATTCAGGAAAATTGATCTGCCGGAGAAAGTTGGTTTTTAATCCTCCATTTCCACCTGCATGCTAAAATGTTCGAAGCAAGGTAAACTTAAGATGTTAAATCCATTAATTCAGCTTCACCCCGACAGTATCGTCGGGGACCACGTTCCTCGGTTCAAATATTCCAGAGGATATACATCCCCCCGATTCGCTTTGCTCATCTTCCCCCTTCAAAGGGGGAGGCGTTAACATCCCCCCAGCCCCCTTCAAAGGGGGAGGCGTTAACATCCCCCCAGCCCCCTTCAAAGGGGGAGCCTTTGAAAACTTTAGTTATCTTAGTGATTCAAATCTCAAAATCTGATCTTATGAAAAGCATAACCGTGAAAATAATCATCGGCATGGTGGCGCTGATGATGATAGTGCCTGACATAGAGGCACAGCGCAAAAGAAACAATGATGAAAAGGACCCGCTGGCAGATGTATCTCTCAATGGATTTAAGCTGAGAGGTATAGGCCCGGCACTTACATCAGGCCGCCTGTCTGACCTGGCGGTCAACCCCGACAAGCATTCTGAATTCTACGTGGCGGCAGCTGCCGGCGGTGTGTGGAAAACAACAAACGGAGGGCTTACCTTCGAACCAATATTCGACGACCAGGGTTCATATTCCATAGGATGCCTGGCAATGGACCCGTGTAACCACAATGTTATATGGGTGGGGACGGGCGAGAATAATAACCAGAGATCGGTCTCCTATGGCGACGGCCTGTACAAATCGATCGACGGTGTTAAAAGCTGGAAAAAAGTAGGCCTGGAAAATTCAGAACATATCGGAATGATAACTATAGATCCACGTAATACCGATGTGGTATATGTTGCTGCATACGGGCCATTGTGGAGTGCAGGTGGCGACCGCGGGATATATAAAACGACTGACGGCGGAGAGTCATGGGAAAGAATACTGTACGTTAGTGAGCACACTGGCTTTAACGAGATTCATATGGATCCGCGTGATCCTGACGTACTATATGCAGCAGCACACCAGAGGAGGAGGAGACAATGGACCTACCTGGGCGGCGGACCTGAATTGGGCATCTACAAATCAAGCGATGCGGGCAAGACATGGAAGGAAATAAACAGGGGCCTGCCTGGAGTCCACCTGGGCAGGATAGGCCTTGCCATATCACCGGCCAATCCGGAGATTATTTATGCCGTTGTTGAGGCACAGGAAAGGAAAGGCGGTTTTTACCGCTCAACAAACAGGGGTGCCTCATGGGAAAAGATGAGCAACACGGTAACGAGCGGTAACTATTACCAGGAAGTGGTGGCCGATCCCGTGGATGAGAACAGGGTGTACATTATGAATACCTTCACACTGGTTACGACTGATGGCGGAAAAACATTTACCAACTGGGGTGAAAAGAGCAAGCACTGGGATAATCATTGCCTGTGGATAAACCCTGATGATCCCCTACATGTAATGGAAGGCAGTGACGGGGGCCTCTATGAATCTTTCGACCGCGGCGAGAACTGGCGCTTCTTCACCAACCTGCCCGTAACACAGTTCTATAAGGTAAGCGTGGATAATGATTTCCCATTTTATAATATTATGGGCGGCACCCAGGATAACTATTCAATGGTGGGATCTTCACAGACCCTCAGTGACCATGGCATTGTATCTTCCGACTGGATAGTGACAATCACCGGTGATGGTTTTGAATCGGTAGCTGACCCTGAAGATCCCAATATCGTTTATGCCCAGTCACAATATGGTAACCTGGTAAGGTTTGATAAGCAAAGCGGTGAAGGTGTTGATATAGTACCCCAGCCCGGTGAAGGGGAAAAGGAGTATAACTTTAATTGGGACTCCCCCCTGATGATCAGTCCCCATGATCATAAGACGCTGTATTTCGGGTCCAACAAGCTTTTTAAAAGCACTGACCGCGGCGACTCCTGGAAGGTGATAAGTGACGACCTCGACAGGAATATCGATCGTAACAAGTGGCCCGTGATGGGACAGGTATGGCCCATGGATGCCGTTGCGAAAAACAGTTCAACATCAAGGTACGGCTCAATCGTATCCATTGATGAATCACCGGTAAAAGAAGGGCTTATCTATGCAGGTACCGATGACGGGCAGATAAGTGTAACAGAAGATGAAGGTAAGAACTGGTTCAAGATTAACACCTTCCCGGGAGTGCCTGAATATACATATGTATATGACCTTATAGCCTCCAAACATGATGAGAATGTCGTTTTTGCCGCATTTAATAACCACAAGAGTGGTGATTTTACACCATATGTCTACAGGAGTGACGACAGGGGACGTACATGGACGAATATAAGCGGAAATCTGCCCGAAGGGGCTGTTTATGCCCTTGAGCAGGATCATGTTGATAAGGATCTCCTCTTTGCCGGCACGGAATACGGTGTGTTTGCCAGCCTCGACGGTGGTAAGAACTGGAAGCAGCTCAAGGCCGGCATACCAACCTGTAATATAAGGTATATGACCATACAGGAAAGGGAAAACGACCTGGTGCTGGCCAGCTTCGGAAGGGGATTCTATGTTCTCGACAACTATGCACCAATGCGGGAGATAAGTCCGGAAGTGATTA
>JAYEGY010000089.1:0-11583 GCA_034659275.1 Bacteroidota bacterium
TTGTTTAATACCCTGAATATCTGTAATTTCAACAATATTAGCAAGAGAAAATCTGGCTATATTCAAACAAGTTATCAACATTAATTCATTGTATGACAATTAATTGCAAGTTTTCTTGCAGGCACTATTTAGAATCATTATTTATTACTGTTTTTTAAGTAATATTACGTAAATATACGTTATATAACTAATATTTTCGTTTATATTTGTAATATGAAAAAGTTAACTAAGAAAGAAGAACGTGTTATGCGGGTTATATGGGACCTCGAGAAAGCACTTGTAAGTGAAATAATTTCTAAACTGCCCGAACCGGACCTACCTTATACTACTATTTCTTCAATTGTCAGAATCCTTGAAAAGAAAGGATTTGTTGATCACCGATCCTATGGAAAAACCCACGAGTATTTCCCCATCATAAGCAAAGAACAATACAGGAAGGATCAAATGAAGAATATGGTTAATGCTTATTTTGATTCTTCATATAAGAATGTAGTATCCTTCTTTGCCGAAAATGATAAGATAAGTCCTGAAGACCTTAAGGAAATTCTTGATCTCATTGAAAACCGCAAAGCAAAATCAGATGATTGAATCAATATTAATTTATCTAATCAAAGTAGCCATAGGGAGTTCGATCTTATTCTCCTGTTACCAACTTTTCTTTAAGGGTGATACTTTTTATGTCAGAAACAGGCTTTTTCTGATACTATCAATCCTTCTCCCCCTCCTTATACCCTTAATCACCATTGAACCTGCGGTTAATCCAACACTGGGACATAGTGGAGCATTATTACCCGGTGCGACAATTGCCTCAACCTCTCACTATGTTGATACAGGAATTACAAATACAATACACCGTATCACCTTCATTGATATCCTGTTTTACACTTATATTACAGGTATGTTATTCATGATATCCCGTATTTTGGTAGGAATCTTCAATATAAACAGAATTCAAAGAAGGGGGAAAAAGATAAAATATCACGGGACAATCGTGGTGCTCACCGATTCAGACCTTCCTCCTTTCTCATACACTAAAAAGATATTTGTTCCGGATGTACTTTATAAATCTGAAAGCAGCAGCAGCATACTCAAACACGAACTGGCCCATATCAGTCAGAGACATTACATCGACATATTTCTGGCCGAGCTGTTTCTTTCCCTTCAATGGTTCAATCCTTTTGCATGGGCCCTAAAAAAAGCAATTAAGGAGAATCATGAATACCTTGCCGATAATTCCGTAGCAACCAAGATTGATAGTATAAAACAATATCAACTGTCCCTGCTGGGTATAACCTGTGGAGAAAAAACATTTCCCTTAGCCCATAACTTCAACAGAAGAATAATTAAAAAAAGAATAATCATGATGAATAAGTCAAGAACCAAACCTGGCGTAATGCTTAAAACTTTATTATTAATTCCTCTTATTGCTATTTTAGTGGCAAGCCTCGTTAACAATAGCAGTAAGGCTGTTAATATTGTACAACCTGTCTCAAATCTGCCGGTTTCCCCGTTTATGACCAATATGGATCCGCTGTCTTTGGACACGACATACTTTTCTGATAACTCAAAAAGAATCATCAGGGGTGTATTCTACACCAACATCATGTATCCAAAGGAAGCAATCCTGAAAAATTATGAACATGATTTTTACCTGGTGCTGAAAATAGATAATGGTGAAATTGTTGAAACAAGCACCTTTGAATCTCCGGACGATTTCAGTGCTCCGGTTATTGACGAAGTAAAGATTGCCGCCTTCGAAACAAATGAAGCTACGAATGCGGGTAAACCGGCCGACAATAAACTGAATACAATTATACACAATGAAACCCTTGATGCAGCAAAAAACCTTGAAAAAGTTGAAATCCCGGAGTTACAGGGTAAAACAATCGAGTTTGCCCTGAAAATGAGCTATGAATTATATTCACAAATGGGTAAAGATGTAGTATGGGTGGTTGTTCAAAACATGCCATCATTTAGAGGTGGTACTGTAGACGATTTTCGTCAATGGGTGCACCAGCAAATAAGCTATCCGGAAGAGATAGCTGACCAGGGAATCAAAGGCCCGGTATTTGTAATGTTTGTGGTGGATAAGGATGGATCAGTAACTGATACAAAAATTATGAAAGGTTTACATCCTGTACTTGACAAGATTGCTTTGGACGCCGTCAAGAGTTCACCGAAATGGGAACCTGGACATTTAAATTCGGAAGATCCCGTTAAGGTCAGATACAGCATAACGGTAAAGTTCGGAGAACAACAATAAACTATGTTTTATTTTGCTTATCACAATGTAAAATGTTTATTTTAGGTTTATAGATGCAGAGGCGCTGCGACTGGCGGCTCTGCTTTAAATCTAATTGAATAAACATTTTATGAAAATTAAATCAGCAATCTTAAGTAAATCGGCAATCTTAGTTATCAGTGCAAGTATCCTGGGCTGCGGGAATGTGCAGGATTCTAAACTTGACCAGGCGAATCCAACTGACGGTGGCTCCGATCAAGCGGCATTCACAACTGAGGGTAAAATATCAACCATTTACACAACGGCAAGCAAGCCGGATCTGCGCTTAACGGAAACGGGAACGGCCTCTTTCAAGCTGGCAGATCAGCCCCTGGAAACTGAAATTTCAGTCTTTGTAAATCCTGGTAAAACATTTCAAACTATACTGGGCATTGGCGGGGCCATTACCGATGCCGCTGCAGAAGTCTTTGCCGCCTTACCCGAAGACAAGCAGGAAGAACTGGTAAGCGCCTATTACGATTCAACAGAGGGTATAGGCTATACACTGTGCCGCACACCCATCCACAGCTGCGACTTCAGCAGTGAAAGTTATACCTACATTGAAGAAGGCGACAAAGAATTGGAGACCTTTAATATCGACCATGACAGGACATATAAAATACCCCTGATTAAAAAGGCAATTGAAGCAACAGGTGGTAATTTAGTGATTTTTGCCAGCCCCTGGAGCCCCCCGGCCTTCATGAAGGATAACAATAATATGCTCAGGGGTGGAAAGCTCTTACCTGAATACTACGATTCCTGGGCGCCATACTATACAAAATTCATCAAAGCTTACGAAAAAGAAGGTATACCTGTCTGGGGTATCACCATCCAGAATGAACCCATGGCCACACAGACATGGGAATCATGTATCTATACAGCCGAGGAGGAACGTGATTTCCTGAAGAACCACCTTGGCCCCACAATGGAAAAAGAAGGGCTGGGCGGCAAGAAAATATTGGTCTGGGATCATAACAGGGATCTTATTAACCACAGGGCAAATGTGATCTTTGAAGACCCGGAGGCTTCGAAGTATGCCTGGGGAACGGGCTTCCATTGGTATGAGACCTGGACAGGCGGTGACCCGATGTATCTGAACCTGGAACTCGTCAAGGAAGCCTATCCCTCAAAACACCTCCTCTTCACGGAAGGATGTAACGGGGGCTTTACCCCTGAGAGGTACCAACACTGGCCAAATGCTGAACATTACGGACGGTCAATGATCAACGATTTCAACCGGGGAACTGTTGGCTGGACCGACTGGAATATCCTTTTAAACCAGATTGGCGGGCCCAACCATGTAGAAAATTACTGCTTCGCTCCCATTCATGGAGATACTGAAACGGGTGAACTAATATACACCCCGGCATATTACTATATTGGTCACTTTTCAAAATTCATAAGGCCGGGAGCTAAGCGTGTAAGCACGGCCAGCAGCAGGAGTCCCCTCCTGGCCACTTCGTTCCTGAACACTGACGGCAGCCTCGCCAGTGTTGTTATGAACCAGAGCGATGATGAGATTAATTATAAGCTATATGTAAAATCGGAAGTCATCGAAATCACAATTGCTCCCCATTCAATTCAAACCATTGTAACGAAATAATATTTAAGTATTTATCTTCATCCTTCTTTTTAGCAACTGGGCATTAATGGCTACAATAACTGTACTCAGGCTCATTAATATCGCACCCAGTGCCGGGCTGATTATTATCCCGGCAGAATAAAGCACACCTGCTGCCAGTGGAATAGCCACTACGTTATAACCTGTTGCCCAGGCGAAGTTCTGTATCATTTTTCTATAAGTCGCCTTGCCAAATATTACCAGTGATGCAATGTCTTTTGGATTACTGTGCACTAAAATAATGTCGGCCGTTTCGGCTGCAATATCTGTTCCCGAGCCCACTGCAATCCCCACATCAGCTGCAGCTAATGCGGGCGCATCATTGATGCCGTCACCCGTCATGGCTACGAATTCACCCTTCTCTTGAAATTCCTTTATTTTTTCGAGCTTCTGGTCGGGAAGGATCCCGGCATAATAAGCATCCAAACCCAACTCATCACTGACGCTTCTGGCCACTTTTTCATTATCCCCGGTTATCATGTACACTTTCTGGCCGTTATCCTTCAATGCTTTAACTGCTTCATATGATTCATCGCGTATTTCATCTGCCATAGCAATGAAACCCGCCAGCTTATCGTCTGTCATTACAAAAACAACCGTCTCCTGCTCATTCTTATATACCTTGTCAGGTATTTCCATATTCTTTTCTTTCAGGTATTCCGGGCTGACCACCCTCACCTTCTTATTCTCAACATCCGCCTCTATACCTTTTCCTGTTATAGCATTGAAATTTTTTGCATCCGGCAGGTCTATCTTTTCCTTTTCTATTTTATCCATTATACCTATCGCCAGGGGATGCTCTGATTTTGCTTCAATAGCTCCTGCCAGGCGTAATATTTGTTTATCATCAGTGTTCTTATCCAGGGATTCATAGCGGCTTACCCCGAAATTACCCTTTGTGAGGGTTCCTGTTTTATCAAAGACCAGCAATGATATCTTACGTGAGTTTTCAAAGGCTGTACGGTTGCGGATCAGTAATCCACGCCGGGCGGAAACGGATGTGGATATGGCCACAACCAGCGGGACTGCGAGTCCCAAAGCGTGGGGACAGGTAATGACCATCACGGTGGCCATCCGTTCCAGTGCAAATACAAAGGTTTCTCCCAGTATCAACCATGCCGCCAGTGTACCAAATCCAACAGTCAGTGCAATAATGGTCAGCCAGAAGGCTATGCGGTCTGCAAGGTTTTGTGTCTTTGATTTTTTACCCTGGGCATCGCGTACCATGTTTATTACCTTGCTCAGGTAGGCATCCTCACCTACCTGCTTTACAACAACGGTTAACGAACCATTTCCGTTTATTGTACCGCCTATCACTTTGTCATCCTTTGATTTGCTTACCGGCTTTGACTCGCCGGTTACCATAGACTCGTTCACCTGGCTCTCACCATCAACAATTTCACCGTCCACAGGTATTTTCTCTCCGGGGCGCACCAGTACCCTGTTATCTTTTTCCAGCTGATCGACCTTGACATCTTTTGTGCTGCCATTTTCCAGTAAGTGAGCCTCTGAAGGCATCATTTCCACCAGTTTTTGCAACGACTGGGAAGCACCCAGTATCGATTTCATCTCAATCCAGTGGCCCAGCAACATGATGTCGATCAAGGTTACTAGCTCCCAGAAAAAAGTACTTCCTTTCACACCAAAGGTGGTGGCTGAACTGTAACCCCAGGCAACAGTGACGGCAACGGCTATCAGGGTCATCATGCCCGGTTGTTTTTCTTTTAACTCGTCCACCAGGCCGCTTAAAAAAGGCCAGCCACCATAGAAATAGACTACAGTGGACAAAGCAAAAAGAATGTATTTGTCGAAATCCCGGAATAATGAAAATTCGAAACCCAGGAGGTTTTGAATCATGGGCGACAGTGCTAAAATGGGTATTGTGATGACCAGTGATATCCAGAATCTTCTCCTGAAATCTTTAATCATCATAGCATGGTGAGAGCTGTGATCATGTGAACCATGGTCATGCCCTTCATGATCATGCCCACCCTGCATATCATCATGCTGGTGATTATGTTGGTTTTCCATACTTGTTGTTTTAGGTAAAGGTGATGAGACTCTTTTTTCGACCTGTGATGATCCTACATTAAGTCTTTCTTACGCTCTTCAAATTCTTCCTTATTTATTTCGCCCCTGGCGTATCTCTCTTTCAAAATATCCATCGGAGACTTTTCAGAAGTGCTTCTATGTGTCGTATTCTGGCTTGTTACTCTCACAATGAACCACACAATAAGTGCGACAACTATAAGGCCGATGAGCCAGCCCCATCCCATTCCAAAGTGCATTCCGTCAAATCCAAACATCCTGACCTCCTTATTTAATATTGCTTGAAATATTTATAATATATTATTTATTTTTACTTTTTCCAATTAAAGTCTCTGTGTTTCAGGGTATTTTCTTAATGAAATTAACTAAACTCACTATTTATTATACAATTGTTCCGGTAATATGTTCAATATTCCACACCGGTTAACGGAAGAAGCAGCAGAGGATCTGAGGACGAAGTGACGAAGTGACTGAGAGACGAAGAGACGAAGTGACTTAGAGATTTAGAGGAATTACATTAACCCGGAGTGCGGAAATACTCTAATATTTTTAATTTTGCTTTTGTATGCCATTTTTAAAACTTAAATGATATGAAATATTTATACCTGATCACTATCTGCTTTCTTAGTTCAATAGTTACTTTTGCGCAAAGCGGCAAAGTTTATGATAACCTGTCATTCAGAAGCGAAATACTGGATGGCGAGCGTAAATATGCTGTTTACCTGCCGCCTGATTATGAAATATCCCAGAGGAGCTATCCTGTTCTTTACCTCCTCCACGGTGCCGGCGATGACCAGACCGGCTGGGTACAGTTCGGGGAGGTTTTATATATAGCAGACAAAGCCATAAAAGAAGGCAAAGCAACTCCAATGATCATCATAATGCCGGATGCCCAGATGGGTACACGAGGCTATTTCAATTCAATTGATAGCGAATGGCGGTACGAAGATTTCTTTTTCGAGGAACTGCTACCCTATGTTGAATCAACCTACAGGATAAAAAGCGAAAAACGTTACCGTGCCGTTGCAGGCCTTTCGATGGGCGGCGGCGGATCATTTATGTATGCACTGCACCGTCCCGACATGTTTTCTTCATCCTGCCCGCTAAGCGCATATATTGGCCCGCTTGACTTTGAAGCTTTCAAAGAAAGGTATGTCAGGGATGAGAATGATTATGATGAATCATTGCTCCTGGAATATTTCGAGAGGCACAATGCTCTTTCATTAATTGAAAAAACCGCTCCGGATGAATTAAAATCGGTGCGATGGTATATCAACTGCGGTGATGATGATTTCCTTTACGAGGGTAACAGCCTGGTACATATAGCAATGCGCAAGAAGGAGATACCGCATGAATACCGTGTACGCGATGGTGGACATACATGGACATACTGGCGCGAAGCCCTGCCGCAGGTACTTGAATTTGTTTCACAGGCCTTTCACCAGTATTAGAAACTTGTTATTTAACCTTAAATAACTTTGGGGGAAAACAATAATAATTGCATCAAATGAAAAGACGTGATTTTATCCGGGGAGCAGGCACCGTAGCCGCTGCAACTGCAATGGGCACTGCACTGGGAGCAACAGTGCCTCCACAAAGCTATACTGTCAATCAGAAAAAAGGTTTCAACCTGAAGTATGCCCCGCATTTCGGGATGTTCAGAAATATGGCCGGAGATGATCTGATCGGCCAGGTACAGTTTATTGCCGACCAGGGATTTACAGCCCTAGAAGATAACGGCATAAAAAACAGGGATGTTGCATTGCAGGAAAAAATAGCAGCAAAAATGGCCAATCTGGGAATGGAGATGGGTGTATTTGTTGCACATACCATCTACTGGGATAGGCCCGGGCTGGCAAGTGGCGACAAAGACCAGCAGCAGGAGTTCTTATCGGAGATCAAAGAATCTGTTACCGTGGCAAAAAGGGTCAATGCCAGGTGGATGACCGTTGTCCCCGGTCATGTGGATCCACGCCAAAACATGGGGTATCAGACTGCCCATGTTGTCGAATCCCTGAGGCGTGCCTCGGAAATCCTTGAACCGCATAATCTTACCATGGTCCTTGAACCACTTAATTTCAGGGATCACCCCGGTCTTTTTCTCAGTAAGGCCGGCCAGGCCTTCCAGGTGTGCAGGGCTGTTAACAGTGTTGCATGCAAAATACTTTTCGACATCTACCACCAGCAGGTCCACGAAGGGAACCTGATACCGAACATTGACCTGGCATGGAAAGAGATAGCTTATTTCCAGTGTGGAGACAATCCCGGGCGTAAAGAACCCACTACCGGTGAGATCAACTACCACAATGTTTTCAGGCACATTTATAAAAAAGGATACGAGGGCATCGTTGGTATGGAGCATGGCAACTCCATGGCGGGCAAGGAAGGCGAAAAGGCACTTATAGATGCTTACAGAAAGGTGGATGCCTTTTGCAGTTAGTTTACTGATGCACTTACTGCGATAATAGCAGATTTATTCCACCGGCCAAAGGTCCCTGCCGTGTCCGCCGTAGCTGGTACAGCGAAGGTGGGACCTCAATTGGTAACACTAAAACTTTAGAGTAAACAGATAGACATTTGCAGCAACCTGCCAGTAGTGCAGCTATCAGTCGAAGGGTGATGCCCCTGGCAGTTAATTGACTAATGCCATTTCTGCGATAATAGCAGATTTATTCCACCGGCCAAAGGTCCCTGAGTAAGCAATGAGGGCGAAGCCCGAAATGCGCATCGAAGGGTGATGCTATTGAGAAACAGACTAATAGAGATATTTGACAATATCTCAGAATTTCATATTTTTAATGTTGGAATGTCAGGCCTCGCTGCATATGGAAAATAAAACCTATAGCAGATATTTTGATGATTCGCTTCGCCATGGTGAATGGGATTATGGCAAGAAAAAATTATCCGCAATCGTGATGAATACCAAAGGATCCGCAATTACATTCTGGAAAACACAAACAAATAATTCAATAAAGATTGTTCGGAAAATCAGTATCATATGCTCCATTATGCAGACTAAAAGGTTATTTCTATATATTTCCTAATTTTATGGACACTGATTGAATTTCTAACTAATATGATAATCATGAAAACATACTTAGCAACATTAGGGAAAATTGTAACTATAGTATTTCTTTTATTCCTTTTATCCCCGGTTTACACTTTATATAGCCAGGCTCCTGGAGAATCTGGACTTAGTGTAAAATGGGATGAACTTACAGCACCTGATTTTATTAAAGCTGTTGAATTATCGGGTAAAACCTGTATCATACCCCTGGGAATCATGGAAAAGCATGGCGCACACCTGCCCCTGGGAAGTGACCTGATAATTGCCCGTGAAATTGCCACCAGGGCTGCAGAGAAGGAATATTGCCTGGTCTTCCCCCCCTACTATGTAGGCCAGATCTTTGAAGCCATGCACCAGCCCGGGACAGTGGCTTACTCGAACGAGTTAATATGGAATATGTTGCAGGAGACCTGTGATGAATTGCACCGTAACGGCATCGATAAAATCATCCTTGTGAACGGACATGGAAGTAACAACAGTTTCCTGCCCTTTTTCTGCCAGTCACAGCTGGCTGCCAAAAAGGCTTATGCTGTCATATTCTTTCAACCTGAAACAGACGAAAAAACTATGCAGGAGGTTGCTAAACTGAAGAAGACCGGTCCTGACATGCACGCCGGCGAGGAAGAATCATCAATGATATATACCATACGTCCCGACCTTGTGTATACCGAAAGGGCTGCCAGCCAGTCAGGTGGAGACCGGGCACGATTATCTGTTCCATACGGGTACACAGGCATCTGGTGGTATGCACGCTTCCCAAACCACTATGCCGGCGATGGCAGCCATGTTGATAAAAGAATAGGAGAGTTGTTGCTTGAATCAAGATCAGGCCAACTGGTGGAACTTATCCGCTATCTGAAGGATAATGATGATATCATCGAACTCCAGAACAGGTTCTATAAGGAAGCCTCAAGTCCGTTGAATACAGAACAGAGATAGAGGTGCCGGGTACAGCCCGTTACTACAAATCAAAAATATCCTAAGCACTCTGCCAAGAGCAACACCCTTCGATGCGCCCTTCGACAAGCTCAGGGCTTACTCAGGGACCTTTGGTTAATCTACTGATTGTTGTCTCCTGCAATAATAAAATAGTATAGTTTATCTCTGTGTCAGCTAAATTTTTCGATAATAGAAGATTTTGTGCACCGGCCGGAGGTCCCTGAGTAAGTAATGAGGACAAAGCCCGAATTGCGCATCGAAGGGTGATGCTATTGAGAAACAGACTAATAGAGATATTTGACAATATCTCAGAATTTCATATTTTTAATGTTGGAATGTCAGGTCTCGCTGAATATGGGAAATAAAACCAATAGCAGATATTTTGATGATTCGCTTCGCCATGGTGAATGGGATTATGGCAAGAAAAAATTATCCGCAATCGTGATGAATACCAAAGGATCCGCAATTACATTCTGGAAAACCCATTAAATAAATAACCAGGACTACTACTATCAACATGAACCTTTGTTAAATTTGAATACAAATTAAATTTCCATTATTTTTGCGCCACCTCCTATGGCCCCATAGTTCAAGGGATACCTGCCTGCCGGCAGGTGCATATTCTTGACCAAACCGGACACTGATTCCTGGCCATTCCGGACAGTGATTCTTGCGTAAACCGGACACTGATTCCTGCTGATTCCGGACAGCATTTCCTGGGCAAAACGGACAGCGATTCCTGCTGATTCTGGACACTGATTCCAGGACGCAAGGACAGTTTATTTTTCATCACTTTTTTCACTGAATATTTGTACTTCTGCTGGTTTAATTCAAACTAAAAAACCAACAGGAGGACATCAAAATGCCAAAAAGAAAAACAAACGTGGAAAAAGTCAGAGAAATATTACGCATATGCCTGGAGCTCAATTACAGTCTCAGAGATGCCGCGATAGCCTTGGGGGTGAGTAAAACAACCGTAGGCGAATACCTTGCAGAGTTTAAGCGTACTGGTTTGTCATACCAGGAAATTACAAAGATGAGCGACACGGATGTCATTGAGTTATTTGAAAAGAGCAATAAATCATCCAATCCGATGTATGAAGAGCTATACAATGATTTTGAATATATCGAGAAGGAATTGAAACGTACCGGTGTGACCTTGTATCTGTTATGGGAGGAATATCAGCAACGGACCGAGGAAGGATTTAGTTATTCAAGATTCTGTCATCATTATAAGATGTGGAAGCGCAGACAGGATCCGGATATGCACATGGAGCATAAAGCCGGTGAGATCGCGTATATGGATTATACAGGCAAAAAGATGCAAATCGTGGATCCTGACACCGGAGAGATCCGTGAAGCAGAAGGTTTTGTGTCTATCTTGGGAGCAAGCCAGTTAACGTATGTAGAGTTTACTGAAAGTCAGAAGCTCGAGGACTGGATATGGGTCAATGAGAATGCTTTTATTTATTATGGTGGCGTTACCAAAGGTATAACTCCTGATAGCCTGAAATCTGCTGTTACGAAAGCCTGCAAATACGAGCCTCTTATCAACGAAACTTATAATGATTTGGCACGGCATTACGGTACGGTGGTACTTCCCACCCGCCCAGCCAAACCCAAAGA
>JAYEGY010000090.1:0-11526 GCA_034659275.1 Bacteroidota bacterium
TTGATCAACGTCATGCATGTTGGCGAAGGGGCTAAGGGTTTTAATAATTAAATCATCTGAAAAATCAGCAGACTGTATTATAAAATCCCTTTTCCCTTTATACGGGGGAAAAAGAAAAATAAAATTTCCATTCTCATCGGTATCTGAATACCTTAGGTAGGTGTTTTTACCGGGAACAGAAAGGTATAGCCTTTTATCTTTTACAGGCTGCAGGCTTGCCCTGGATATTACCGAGCCTTCCAGGTAAGGGCCTATTGTTTCTCTCATTACGTTATTACTATGATCCCCTGATACGGTACCTGCCGGTATATTTTTAGCTGTGATAAAATCGGTAATATTGTCTGAGTCTGTATTATCCCTGCTTACAGCGACAGCAACACTGATATTGCACATATCAGGATTTGAAAAAGATGAAGAGTCAAGCTGTAGTTTCATTGTCACCTTCTCCCTTGTGCCAAAATCACTCTTTAGCCCTGCAATGTTTTTTAGATTTACCTCCCTATTTATGTATACATCGTCATCAATAATACCAACCGTATCTTGCTGACTATATTTAATGGTTTCTTTAAAGGGATTATAAATTGTCAGGTAACGGGTGAAAAATATATCGGGCCCGTAATTTCTCATTGACCTTATATATCCCCTTAGCATGTATACTCCTGTGGTCAGGCTGTCAGGGATTGACAGTATGCCATGGCCGTAAGACTTATTTATACTTAACCGGGTTTGTGTCACTGCCACGTCGTTACTGCTTATCAATTCAAGATATCCTATGGTGCTGATCTTTGAAGAATCCCGGCTTTCGTCATTAATCAGGTAAAAAGAATAAAGGATATCTTCCCCTGCCACATAAATATTCCTGTCGGTATGTACAAAAACCCTCTCCGGGGCAGGAGATACAGAAAATGATAATGTGGATGAAAACAAAATAACAAGAAGTAATATATATTTTGATATCTTCATTTTACACTGGGTATTTTATTTATCATCATCCCAGAAATCAGGCGGTATGTTTGTACCGAAGACCCTGCAGTCGGCACATTGCTCAAACTTGGTTAAAAGGAAGCCGACACCATCAATCTCTTCAAGTATGAAAACATGCCTTCCAAGGCCTGATATCTCTTCAATGGTAGCTGCGGTGTCGGTAACACAATACTGGCCGTCCTGCAGGTGTTTAAGTGTCTTGTTCTGTATAAAAAGCCTTTTCTTTGCAACGGCAGACACACTGAAATACCCAAGTACTGGTTCTGCCGGGTCATCAACACACCTCATGTTACCAATGAGCGGCTGTGGGATTGGATCGTATAATCCCCCCTGTTCATCTGTAATCTTCCTCATACTTTCCCAGTAAGTATATTCGTCTTCGCTTATAGAATATTGCTTCAGGAGGATGCTGTACTTTTGAAAGAGCTTTGTAGATGACCTGTTGTCCAATTGTAAGAGGGGATGCTTTTTAATGATCGACTCTTCCATGTGGGAATTATTCTTTAAAATGATATCTGTTGATTTTTCGCTTAACCAACAGATCCTCTTATACTCCGGGGGGTAATGCCAGGGCAGATGATACTCCCACACCTCATCGTAAGTCCACCTGAAATACTTATTACTGTTCAGTGAATCATAGGAGTCAAAATAAACAATGTATTGATAGAGTGGGGGATAAATGCCATCCTCTATATAATCAAATTCAGCGTAAAGAGAGTCAATGGGTTGCACCTCCTGCATCACTATAGGATCTGATTCGTATTTCTTGCCGTCAATAACAAGGTGAAGGGTGTAGGTCCTTCCCACTTCACCCCTGAAAATAAGGGAATCGGTGGCATAATATCCCGGTCGTTGCTCATAAAAGACACCAACCCTTAAAAGATCATCCTGAACATAAACATGAGCATCAACAAGCGGGGAAGAAATGCCGGTGATACCCACGGGTATTGTGCGGGATAACTTCACGTAATTTGTAATATATTCATCTGTCAACAAGCCCTCGACAACTATCATATTGTCATATTCATCTATTTCCGGGAGAAACTTCGTGGTGCACGAGGAAGGCAGGAATAAGATAAATAGTAAATATATCAGGTTACGGCTTTTCATTTTAATCAGAATTTAAAATTATACGTAATGGAAGGTATGGGATTCGCAAAAACAGACAATTTATAACCCTGCACAAGCTTGTCTTTTGTTTTGAAATATATCGAATATACATTATCCCTTCCGAGCAGGTTGTAAACAGAGAAGGTTAAAGTGCTGTGAGCCAGTTTCTTTGCCTTGAGACTGCCACTCAGTGTTAATGATATATCAAGTCTTGAATAGTCAGGTATTCTGTACTTATTGCGGTCAGAATAGTGAAGAATATCGGCTCCTCCAAACGTATAAGTAGCTATCGGGTATGTGATTGGCCTCCCGGTGCTGTATACATACGTGCCGGAAAAACTGATCCTTCTCGAAAAGATGTAATTAAGTATCACCGACAGGTCGTGTGGCTTATCGTAATTTGCGGGAAACCAGTTTCCATTGTTTATCGTTTCCCCGGTGAACACGGTATTGCTTTTTATTTCCGTTCTTGAATAAGTATAGCTGATCCATCCATTAAGCCTTCCTTTATTCTTTTTTATCATCAATTCAATACCGCTGGCCCTGCCTGTGGTATTGATAATATCGGTTTCTATATTTTCATTCATCAGAAGCCTGGCACCTCCCTTAAAATCGATCATGTTGTCAATTTTTTTATAATAGCCTTCGAGTGAAATCTCCAGATTGTTATTAAAGAGACTGGTATAAAATCCCAATGCCAGCAGCCTGCCGCTTTGTGGCTTCAGATGAGCATCGCTTAAAACCCAGATGTCGGTTGGTGATACCGTGGCAGTGTTTGATAACTGGTGTATATACTGTGTGGTTGAATTGTAGTTAATCTTCACTGAACTGGAGGATCCGATCAGGTAATTTGCTGACAACCTTAGCTCAGGGTGGAAATAATTTTTTATTATCTGCCCTTTTTTGTATTGGCTTGTGTCGATTATTGTAGCTTCTGATTTTGAGGCCTCGGGATTATAATCATAAACAGTGACAGGTCCGTAAGCCGTGAACGAGGAGAATCTCAAACCTGCATTAACGGTCAGCCTGTCAGTAATTTTGATTTTGTCGCTGATATACAATGCAGGAACCAGTGCCTTCTGCTTTTCTACTATCGTTTTCAGCACGACCGAAGAATCGCCAACCGGAACAAGTTCACCGGGGACAATACCATAAGCTGAAATGTCAAGTCCCATATCAACCTGGTGACTGTAGCTCGGATACCAGGTCAGGTGGGAATTTAATTCTGAATAATTGATGTCATGTAACAGCTCAAAAGAATTATATATGTCTTTGCTGCTTGATATGTTATAGTTGTATTTGCTGTTATTTGCTGAAAAGACGGCAAATAGTTTGTTATTAAATACATGCCTCCATTTAAGGGACATCAGGGAGTTGTTGTACGAGTATAGGGTGTCATTATTGAATTTAAATGAATCATGACTGATATAGGAGGAGAATTCCAGGTTGTTTTTTTTATTTACCTCGTGTACCAACCTGAGATTCGCGTCGTAGAATGAGATCTTGCTGTTTTTAAGGCTTGGTTCGTCAAGAAGGTCCAGTATCCAGTTTGAATACGTGCTTCTCCCGGCAAGGAGAAAGGACGTCTTATCCTTAATTATTGGACCTTCAACCATCAGGTTGGAAGTTACAGGGCTTATGCCGCCGCTACCACTCATTTTTTTCTTGTTTCCATCTTTTGGAATAATATGAATAACGGAAGAAATGCGTCCCCCGTATCTTGCCGGTATCCCTCCCTTATATAATGATACATCATTAATAACATCTGAATTCACAGATGAGAAAAAACCCAGGAAGTGAGATGTATTGAATACAGGTACATCATACAGTAAAATAAGGTTTTGATCTGCCGACCCACCCCTTACATTGAACCCCTGGGATCCTTCACCAACCGTTTGTATGCCGGGCAGGAGAAGAGCCGTTTTTATTATGTCAGGAACTCCCATGTTGGTAGGAAGGAGTCTTACTTCTTTTATATTAAGTTTTTCAAGCCCTACTTCCATGCGTGACAGTGCAGCATTTCCTTCGGCTGTTATCGTAATACTGCCCAGTGGTATAAGCTTCTCTTTCATTTCAATGTCCATACGGCCGCTTTCGTATATGCTTAACTGCCTGTTAAGGCTTTTCATTCCCAGGCAGCTGAAATGAATATTATAATCTCCTTTGGGCAGTGGCATCGAGTAGTACCCATACTCATTTGTCATGGATCCCTTCTGTAATTCTTCTATATTTAATACGGCCCCGATAACAGGTTCACCGGTGTCCCTGTTCCTGACGTAACCTGATATGGTTGCATTGCCGCTGATATCACCGGAAGGGCTCCCAATCCTGACAACCTGGAACTCGTTCGTTTCGTCATCATCAAAATAGGAAGTATAATCCTCAGGCTCAATATAGTTGGTGTCTGGAGCATCAGCATAAAGGCGGCTCTTTATTGAATAACCCTTGGAAATGATAATGTAAGCCGATTCATCAATGATGAAATTCAGGTCTGATCCCTCGAATGTTTCAGTGAGAATATCAGATAATAACTCCCTCTGGTAATTCCCCGCCATGCTTACTTCAGATACCCATTCAGGCTTATAAAAAAACCTTATATTATGATCTTCAGTGATTTGATCAACAAAGTCCTGGAATGAACTCCCTGCGAAATTCCCGGTGATTAAAACATCACCGGTTTGTGACAAACCATTAAGGCTTATTGCTATAAAAAACAGTGATGTAAATATAAGGGATCTCATAACATCGTTCAAGTTACAGGTTGTCATAGTATTTCAGCACGGGAATCAAGCTTTCGGGCTTATCAAAATCCAGCCTGATATCTTCCTGCCTGATGAAACTTCTTATTTCTGACTTTTTATCGCTCAGTATTTTTAACAGGTTTCTTCTTTTTCGTATTTCATATGGCCGGTCTTCTAAAACAATTATTATTGCATCATCATCCTGGAATTCGTCATACCTTGCTTCAATGACAAATTGTGCTCTTTTTTTTCTCCACTTCTTATATAATTTACTTTGTCCCTCATAAATTAACTGGTAATAACCTGCCATGTTTCCCCTCTCATGAAAATTCTTGAAATGAAGCTCGTGGTCATTAATATAAATGGTGAATTTCTCAATATTTTCATTGTTAAGGATGATAATCCTTTTATCGTAATAGTTGGCAAGGAGTTCATCATTGTATATGTCATATTTAATTTTCACATCGTTAAAAGGAATACCATTGATTGTTATGTCAGCTTTATACCATGCATCTTCAATAAGGAATTCAGTGCCATATACGTTGAAGTACTGTCCGTACCATACCCTCCCATTATAATACAGCTGGTTCAATATGCTTGTATCCTGGCGGGAAGTCGGATAAGAGGGATTGCCTCCGAGTATCAATGTACTGATTATTAGAATGTTTAGTGTTAAAATTAAATTCTTCATCCTGGCTAATCATGGTTTTGAAACAAAGTCGGTTTTAAGCCCTTAAATTTAGATAAATATAAGTTACAGTCATATTAATAATATCTAATTTATCATTGCTTGTGCTATAAAACATAACTTATATACATGGCGTATAACGTCTCAATTGGCCTGCTTTTTAAATGATTTTAGGAAATGTATATATAACATTTATAAAGCCAATATTTATTAAATATAGGTGTATTTTACTAAGTATAAAATGTTAAAATATACTGATATATGCATAAATTCTGTTAATGGGGTTTTGTTTATCAAAATTTTCTTTTACTTTTGGGCTGTATTATGATATATTATGAACCTAAATCTTAAATTTATGAAGAAACTAACACTGGTTTTCTCATTGTTTGTGTTTACCGGGCTTTCGGTCCTTTTAGCGCAGACAGTGGTAATTAACGGTACGGTTACTTCCTCCGTGGAGGATGAAGGGCCCATTCCCGGTGTACAGGTCGTTGCTCGGGGTACCACCATTGGTACTACAACGGATGTTGACGGGAAATATACCCTTACCGTACCTGAAAGTTCCAGAACTTTGATTTTTTCGTTTGTAGGTATGAAAACCGTTGAAGAAGAGATCGGTGGACGTACAACTATAGACGTGGTTATGGAACCTGATATTCTGGGTATTGACGAAGTGATAGTAACATCGCTTGGTATTACCCGTGACAAGAAAGCTCTGGGTTATTCTGTACAGGATGTCAGCGGCGATGAGATCATGAAGGCGAGGGAAGCTAATATAGTTAACTCGCTTCAGGGTAAAGTTGCCGGCGTACAGATAACCATGGGTGATGGTGGAGTAGCCTCAGGCTCAAGGATTATTCTCCGGGGACTTAGCTCCCTTACTGCAGGATCAAATAACCAGCCCTTATTTGTTATTGATGGAGTACCTATCAGTAACTCATATTCACAGCCAGGAGCTTATGGTGGACTTGACTATGGTAATGCAGCCATGGACATTAACCCAAGCGACATTGAGACAATGTCTGTTCTGAAAGGTGCTAATGCGGCTGCTCTGTATGGCTCTCGTGCTATAAACGGTGTTGTGCTGATTACCACCAAAAGCGGAAAATCAAGGACAGGTAAAGGTCTTGGTGTGTCACTCGACATAACCAATATGTGGGATAATGTACTGGTTATGCCTAAATACCAGGATAAGTATGGCCAGGGTGCCAACGGTCAGTTCGAATATGTTGACGGTGAGGGCGGTGGTACTTATGATAATGTTGACGAATCATGGGGTCCCCCACTTGATGTAGGACTTATGATTCCTCAGTTCGACAGCCCGTATGATCATGAGACAGGTATTCGTCAGGCTACACCATGGATTTCACATCCCGATAATATTGCCAAGGATTTCTTTGTAACAGGACATAAGAGAACTATAAACCTTGCTCTTGCAGGTGCTACAGAGAATTCAAATTTCCGTCTTTCATTATCAAACCAGGATATTACGGGCACCATGCCCTTTTCTGACCTGAAAAAGAATACGGTCCAACTCAATGCCGGCACCGACGTCACTGACAGGCTGAATGTATCAGGAGGAGCTACCTATATCAGTAACAGGTCTGATAATGTAGTACAAGGCGGATACAGCCAGGGTAACCCAATGCAGTCTATAGGACAGTGGTTCGGACGCCAGGTTGATGTGAAAGCACTTGATGAAAGATGGGAGGAAATAGATCCGATAACTAAATATCCGTTTAACTGGAACCATAGTTATCATGATAATCCATTCTGGTTGTTAAGAAAGAATACTAATTACAGAAACAGGGACAGGATTATAGGAAACGTGAATCTTAATCTGGATATTACCGACTGGCTCTCTTTCAGGGCACTTGTTGGTAATGACTGGTATGTTGAAGATCGCAACCAGAAGACCGCACATGGCACAAATGGAGACCGGCTGGGTGGTTATAGTGCTCAATCATATCACAGGAATGAGCTTAATGCTAACGCCATGTTCGCATTCAACAAGGATTTCGGATCAGATTTCAATGTAACTGGTACTCTTGGTGGTGAATACAACCATTATGACTACCAGTATCACTCAACAGGCATTCAGGATCTTATTGTTCCCGATCTGTATGCCGTAAGTAACGCTGCTGTTCAGGCTACTACAGGCTTGTCCGAAACACATACTGAACTTCAGTCAGTATTCGGAACGTTGAACTTTGGTTTCAGGAATTACTTATTCCTTGACCTTACAGGAAGGAATGACTGGTCATCCACACTACCTGTGGATAATAATTCATATTTCTATCCATCTGTCTCTCTTGGTGCTGTAGTAACAGAAGCACTGGATCTTCAATCCAACATATTTTCATATGCTAAATTAAGAGCAAGTTATGCTGAAGTGGGTGGTACAGCAGGAGCTTACCAGTTGATGGGTACATACGGATCATCAAATCCGTTTAACGGTCAACCAAGACTGGGATACACAGGTACTATTCCTCCTCTCGCTCTTAAACCTCAGAATAAGCAATCACTTGAGTTTGGTGGTGAATTCAAGTTCTTAAATAACAGGTTGGGCTTCGATGTGACCTGGTATAAGGAAAATACCATTAACCAGATTATGAGTATTGCAATCTCAAGGACCACCGGCTTTAATTCAAAAAGGATTAATGCAGGTAACCTTCAGAACATGGGTGTGGAACTGCAACTATATGCCACACCGGTTGAAACTCCTAATTTTTCATGGGATATAAATCTTAACTGGGCAACCAATGAGAACAAGGTAATTGAACTCCTTGTTGATGAGGAAACAGGTGAAGAAACACTTAACTATCTTTATTTGTATAATGCTTCCTGGAATGCTCAGGTTCATGCCCGACCCGGTGAGGAATATGGAGTTCTATGGGGCTATGCAATGGTTAAGGAGAATGCCACTCCGATTTATTATGATGAAGCTGAAACTCAGCTTTCTCACTGGAACTATGACGGTCGCTACATAATAAATCCCAATAACGGATTATATTACAGGTCAAACTCACGCACAAAGCTCGGTAACGTATACCCCGACTGGTTTGGTGGTGTTACCAATACATTAAGGTTTAAGGATCTGATTGCAAGCTTTACTGTTGACTTCCGTAAAGGTGGAGTAATTTTCTCCGTAACTGACTGGTTTGGCTCCTATGCCGGTGTTATGGAAAAAACAGCTGTGAATAACGCGAATGGTGTGAATATCCGTGAACCGGTAGCTGAAGGTGGAGGTATATTGCTTGAAGGTATCTATGGTACTATTAATTCAGATGGTACAGTACAGCTTACAGATGCAAATGGTAATCCTGTATCTGAAGCAGTTGCGAATACTACATATGTTAATGCACAGACCTATTTCAAGGACTACTGGGGCAAAAACGAGATATCAACTTTTGATGCAAGCTTCGTGAAACTTCGTGAAGTATCAGTTGGATATGATTTCAAGAATATTGATTTCCTCGCACGTCTTGGTGTAAGGGGACTCAGACTTTCATTTATTGGAAGGAACGTCTTAATATTCCATAAGAATACTCCGGACATTGATCCTGAGACAGGAATGGGTGCAGGTAACTACGTAGGTATGGAAACAAACGCTATTCCAACCTCAAGATCATTGGGATTCGACCTTAAGTTGAATTTCTAGTTGTAATACTTTAAAATTCAGATTTATGAAATACTTAAAAAACATCAGAAATATTTTACTGGTTGCACTCCTGATTCTTGGAATCGGTTCGTGTACCAAGAACTTCGAGGAATTGAACCAGAGTCCCAACAGCCCGGTAGATGTGCCTGCAATAAACGTGTTTACAGATGCTGTTTATAATGCACTTTATAGAGAGCTGGGTGGTTGGATGCAGCATACATACGTTGGCTGCTGGTGTCAGCAGTTTACAAAAGTTCAGTATGTTGATGAGGACAAGTACGAAACACGTGATCTGTCAGGTTATTTCGATGGTGCTTATTCCGGTGCTTTGAAAAACTTGACCATTGTGATTAATAAAGCAACAGAGGAAGGTGATGATCGCTTACTGGCTGCTGCTAAGATTATGCGGGTATCGGTATTTATGTACCTGACTGATCTCTGGGGTGATGTACCCTATTCGGAAGCCCTGCAGGGTTTTGAAGCAGATGGTATAATAAAACCAGCATATGATACTCAGGAAGATATCTATTTGGCCCTGTTGGCAGAGCTTGAGGCAGCAAATGTCTTGCTTACCGGTACTACTGTTAATTTTGGTAGCGGCGATATCATATATGGTGGAGATCCTGTAAAATGGAGAAAATTTGCTAATTCTCTGAAATTAAGGCTTCTGAACCGCTGTGCAGGAACACCCTGGACATTTACCTACGATATGGTAGGAACACAACCAGATGTGACCACTGATCCTGGTGCTGCTGCTTATGCAAGTGCAGATGCAGAAATTGCTACCATACTGTCTAACCCAACGCAATACCCTGTTTTTGAATCAAATGGTGATGATGCAACTCTGGTATTTCCTGGCCTTCCGTACAGGAACTGGATTTACAATACATTGTTTGCCAGGACTGACCAGGGAATAGCAGAAACAATGGTTAACTGGCTGGAAGACAGAGATGACCCAAGAGTGCATGTTTATGCTCAACCGGTACCATCCAGTTATGACCTGAGTGATCCCGGTGAAGATTTCTCAGGATTGGATTACGAAGGATTCCAGAATGGCAGTGAAGAATTAGCCGCATTATTCCCCTTTGTTTCCCTTCTAGGAACTAAAGTGGCTTATACTGAAACAGCACCGGTATATGTTATGACATATGACGAGGTTGAATTTATCAAGGCCGAGCATTACCTGAGAGTAGCTAATGACGGAGCTGCCCAGACAGCATATGAGGCCGGAATTGCTGCCAGCATGTCAAGATGGGGCTGCAGTGATGGTGGTACAATATCACCTAGCTATAAGTTTGGTGCATCAGAAGTAGCAGTACTTCCTGTTTCTTATCCTGTTGATTATGCTACCTATCTTGCTCATCCTCTTGTTGACTGGGGTGTTGCCGCAAATGACGCTGCTAAATTCCAGCTGATAAATGAGCAGAAATGGGCTGCAATATTCGGACAGGGAGTCCAGGCTTATGCCGAGATAAGAAGGACAGGATTCCCGGAAAGAATCTTCGAGTATGAACTTGAAGCTACCGTCTATCCTGATCTCGGATTACCAGTTCGCCTCTGGTATTCTTCAAGTGAGGAAACATATAACGGAGAAAACCTCGCAGATGCAAAGAATCGCCAAAACATTGAAGAAGCCAATGAGAGTATGTTCAGCACAAACGGTATACAAAGCCAGATGTGGTGGCATACAAGGAAAAATCCGATACCGACAGATACTGATCCTCAGGAATTTTAATGCATGAGGAAATGATTAATATCAAAGGAGGGCTTTTTAAAAGCTCTCCTTTTTTTAGTGCGATTTTTAATATCTTTGGTAAGATTTTTGAGCATTAATATTTTAGATTAATCTGTAAACTAAATTATTGTCATTTACCAACATGAAAAGAACTATCTTCCTGATGTTTTTTATAGCCCTGTTATATTCAGCTTTTAGCTCTGGACAGATCTATGATGCATCTGTAGCTGAAACAATGGATTACCTGAGGAGAGACAGGCTTGTGTATAATTCAAATGAAAAAGCATATGAGAATATTGATGGAACACCATACCTGGAAAAGGAATTTGAAACTGGCAAAATATATTTAAAGACGGGGGAAGTAATAAAAGGTGATTTCCGTTTTGACCTGTACGCAAACCATATACAATTTATCAATGATGACAGCAGGTATGTGATAGCATACCCTGAAAAAATTGCAAGGGTAGAACTCAATGGTTATATTTTTGAACATATTGACTATAAGATTGATGCAGGTGTTGAACATGGTTATTTCATCGTGCTTGCAGAAGGATATTATTCCCTTTATCTAAGGAAGAGCAAAACACTTAAAGACCCGGTTTCTGCC
>JAYEGY010000091.1:0-45117 GCA_034659275.1 Bacteroidota bacterium
AAAGCTATTCGATCTCTTTGAGATGAATGACTACATTGCAATTTAGGGGAATGAAATGAAGTCTATATGTTATTATTTATGAGTATATTATGCTCTCGAAAATTGATAACCCGGAAACTCGGGCTAGATACCCAGCACCTATGACCCAGCTACCCAGCACCCAGCACCCCAGAAACCCCGTTTCAGAACCTGAAAATTATGGATAAGCCTATCAACTCCTTGAACTGTATCATTGGCACTTTCTTGGGAGAACCATCCGGATTCAGAACTTGTTCATCATCCTCATTCATCACGGGCATGAGGGTGTCATCATCATAGATCAGGTGTGTATTCAGCCTTATATCGGTGAACCAGTTAAGCTTGGTTGTAGCAATTAATTCCCATTCGATATCAATATTCAGGGGATTATGAATATAGTTAGTAAATAACCTGACATTATTCACAAGTTTTATCTCATTAAAGATGGTTGTTTTATGGCTTATCTGCGCACTAATCCCGGGTTCATGCTTTGATTTTTGATCAGCCTGCAATCCGTGATTGGTTGGATCAATCATTGCGGTGTCAGGTACAAATGTTCCTTTATAGGACAATGGTGCAAAGTTAATCGATGTATTATCATTGGGTTTATAATCAAGGCCAAGACCAAGAGTTAGCGAAGCAGGGTTAAAAAACTTGGACACTACTACTGAATCATTTGGATATTTATAACCATAGGCAAGCTGTGTCTTGAACAACATTGTTGCACTGAAGTCGAATTTCCCAAAGGCTTTGTTATTAAATTTTGAAATAAGATCTAAATTATCGACATTTTTCCTGATACCGCTTTCTGGTGAAGCTATCAATCCGAATTTTATCCTGGCCTTATTATCCCACATCATTTTTTTCTCTTTATTGTTGTAATTGACGATACCGGTAATATCGAGCAGGGTTGAAACATTACTCTCTCCCCCTTTAACCCAGTTTTTGATCATCGCCTGGTTGAAAACAAAGGAAGCTTCTGAAAGGAATTTCCAGTATTGGGGTTTTACATCTATCTTCCTGGTCTCGGCAAGCCTGGAATTATCAATTGTTTTAAGGTTTATTCTGGCATCAGCTATATTAGTTGTTTTATGTAATCT
This sequence comes from Bacteroidota bacterium, assembly GCA_034659275.1. Taxonomy (GTDB): domain Bacteria; phylum Bacteroidota; class Bacteroidia; order Bacteroidales; family VadinHA17; genus UBA9300. The sequence goes on from JAYEGY010000091.1 coordinate 1,119, forward strand.
CCTGAAATGCACTCCTCTTTCAACCACTATATCTATTGAATCACGGGAGGTACTGCCTACCCAGGCCGATACTTCCTCATTCCATTCATTTTTAAGCCAGAGTCTGGTCAATCTTGGTGAATTATTACTCAGCCACACGGGGATTGAACTGCGTGACCCTGTAAAAATAACCCTGCTTGAATCATTTTTTTCAATATAATTCATCACCGTTCTTATAGCGGAATGGATTGAATCCCCCTCCAGGGGGTAATCATAATAAAGGAAAGGAAATTCCGGATTGGAACTGATTACTTTATTCAGGGTATCTGATATAACAATAATAATGCTGTCATGTTTTTCAGTTTTAGGGTATGCAGCTTGCTCTTTGTCAGTCTGTATAAAAATATTTTTAAAATCCCCCGGATCAACATTAACGATACTGTCGCCCGAGATTATGCTTGTATCGCCGGCTTCATATAAATCCACGGTATCGTTTATTGATAGTACAGAATCAGCCAGGAGGGGATCAAAAATCTCCTCGTCCTTAGCCTTATACTTTTTCTGGCCATTTTTAGAAGGTATGGGTATACGTATAGTATCCCACATAAAAAAATTGCTTGCAGGTATTTTAATCTTCGCCCAATCATAGTGCCTGATAAAGTCCTCGGCTAAATACATAGGATCACTTGTAGCCTCAAATAAAAGTCGCTTAATCGATTTCCTGAGTGGATCATCCTTACTATTCCACAAATCACTTTCATACCATTCTGATAGGTAGTCAGTAGCCTGATCCGTATTAAAATGTACATCCCGGCTTTTGATAATTGCGAGTGAATCAATTGTTTGAGCCTGCATAAGCGTATCAATAACAAAAGCTGCTGAATCACTTTCGGTTTCTTCCTGTGCGAATATGTTGATACTCGAAATTAATGTGATTAACAAAATCATACTTAAACCGGGAAATCTTCCTGATGTTTTAAACATAACTGTTTATTGGTCAAGTTAATAGTTGTATTGTAGTCTTGTTAATTTTGGCAAAAGCAATGCCAAAATTAAGGTATTTCTTTAATATAACGGAAATTGGATGAAAAGATATACATCATGAATTATAATTTTGATGTTGGTGCTATTTTCATTTCTTTTGCAAATCATCTGGAAGGGATCCCATGAAAGATATGACAACAGGCAAAGAAGGTAAACTCATTCTTCAGTTTGCTCTGCCAATGCTTGCAGGTAGTCTGTTTCAGCAATTTTATAATATAGTTGACAGTATTATTGTTGGCAACTTTATAGGTAAGGAAGCCCTGGCAGCAGTAGGAGCTTCCTTTCCTGTTATATTTGTGCTTATTTCCATGGTTATCGGCCTGGGATCAGGTGTAACCATAGTGATTTCACAGTATTTTGGTGCCAAAGATTTTAAAAATGTCAAACGGGCAGTTGACACCATGTATATAGGGATGTTTTTTGCCTCCATCATAGTAACTGTATTGGGAATTGTTTTCAGCGAGGAAATATTTATACTGCTTAATCTTCCCCAGGAGGTTATGCCCATGGCACTGGAATATCTTAATATCTACCTTCTTGGGATGATTACCTTTTTCCTTTTTAACGGAACAAGCGCAATATTGAGAGGTATGGGGGATTCAAAAACACCGCTTTATTTCCTAATAATTTCAACCCTCACCAACGTAGGCCTCGACCTTCTCTTTGTTGTTGTTTTTGATATGGGGGTGAAAGGAGTTGCCCTTGCCACAATTATAGCGCAAACAGGTGCATTGATAACTGCCATATTATATCTTAACAGGTATCACAAAATCATTGATATCAGGCTACACGGCCTGGAATTTGACAGAAAAATATTCAGGCAAAGTATAAAAATAGGCATACCAACAGGCTTTCAACACAGCTTTGCTGCCCTGGGAAGCATGGTAATAATGGGGGTTGTGAATACTTTTGGCACAAATGTAATTGCAGCTTTCTCAGTGGGGGCACGGCTGAATGCAATAGCTACTATACCTGCAATGATAATGGCCCAGGCTCTTGCAACATTCGTCGGACAAAACCTGGGAGCCAATAAATCATACAGGGTAAAAACCGGTCTGCTGTCAACTATCCTGCTTACAAGTATAGTCACTATTGCTACCACCGCTTTAATAGTGTCATTCGGTGATATTTTTATGGATGCTTTTACAAATGATCCGAATGTAATAGCTATTGGTTCCGATTACCTTACGATAGTGAGTCTATTTTACCTTGTTTTTGCTTTCATGTTCACCTTTAACGGTGTAATGAGAGGAGCCGGGGATACATTAATCCCGATGATAATCACTTTTGTCTCGCTGTGGTTCATACGAATACCCGTTGCCATATTCCTGTCTGACAGAATGGGAGAAACCGGTATATGGTGGTCTTATCCCATGAGCTGGGGAATAGGGCTGATCATGTCATGGCTTTATTATCTTACGGGTCGCTGGAAGAAAAAGGTCATTGTCAAACCACAGATTAAATAAAATCTCAATTTTTAATACATTTGTTCAACAAAATACCAGCTTATGATCAAATCAATGACAGGCTACGGAGCCTCTTTTACCGAAACACCCGAAAAGAAAATTACCGTTGAATTACGGTCTCTTAACAGCAAACAAACAGATATAAATACCAAAATGCCCTGGTATTATAAAGAAAAGGAAATCGAGATAAGATCAAGAATTAGCCATGGGCTTACAAGGGGAAAAGCCGATCTGCTTATCACTGTTGATGCAATAGATGACCAGAGCCTGCCATCCCTTAATAAAGCTGCCATAAAAAGTTATTATAATCAATTGATTGATGTAGCCGGTGAATTATATATAGAAAACAGGAAGGAATTATTATCCATCATCATGAAGCTACCGGAAACGCTTAAATCAGACAAACAAACTATCAGTGAGGAAGAATGGGAGCTGATAACCGGGCTTCTGGACAGGGCGATTGCAGAGCTCGATAAATTCAGGATTGAAGAAGGAAAATCGATCGAAAAAGATCTCAGGGACAAAATCAATCTTATTGAATCATACATAGATAAGATCCTGCCTTACGAAGAAGAAAGAATAGATAAAATAAGAAAGAAAATAAATAATAGCCTGGAACAACTGGAAAGTGAAAGTATTGACCGCGACAGGTTCGAGCAGGAGTTGATATATTACCTGGAGAAATTCGATATTAACGAAGAAAAAGTAAGGCTGAAGAAACATTGTGATTATTTCATACAAACGCTTGAATCAGAAAGTAACAATGGTAAGAAACTGGGTTTTATATCCCAGGAGATAGGCAGGGAGATCAACACCCTGGGTTCGAAAGCCAATGATGCGGGGATACAAAAAATAGTAGTAATGATGAAGGACGAGCTGGAAAAGATCAAGGAGCAGCTAATGAACGTATTATGAAAGAAAACAGGAATAAAGGCAAACTAATCATTGTTTCTGCTCCCTCAGGATCAGGCAAAACAAGTATTGTTAAATATCTCCTGGAGCACCTGCCGCAACTGGATTTTTCAATCTCGGCAACGAGCAGGCCCCCACGCCGTGGTGAACAAAACCGTGTGGATTATTATTTTTTGACTGCTGATGAATTCAGGGAAAGAATAAAAAACAATGAATTTGTTGAATGGGAAGAAGTATATAAAGATACTTACTACGGGACCCTGCGAAGTGAAATACAGCGAGTGTGGGATAAGGACAGGCATATTATCTTTGATGTGGATGTAAAAGGAGGTCTGAGCCTGAAAGCAGAATACAGTGACAGGGCGCTTGCTCTATTTATTAACCCCCCGGGCATTAATGACCTCAGGGAAAGATTAGCGAAAAGAGGTACTGACCATCCGTCAAAAATTGAGATGCGCATCAATAAAGCGCAGGAGGAAATGCGTGAAGCTCCTAATTTTGATAAAGTAATACTAAATGAAGACCTTGATAAAGCATGTGCGGATGCTCTGAGAATATGTAAAAGCTTTTTAATTAATAACGGGTAAATTATGAAAACAGGGCTCTATTTCGGTTCATTTAATCCTGTACATATAGGTCATATGGCTATAGCTAACTATATATACGAATACTCTGATCTCGAAGAAATATGGTTCGTGGTCAGTCCGCATAATCCTCTGAAGAAGAAAAGCAGCTTACTTGCAGATCATCACAGGCTGCGACTGGCTGAGATAGCTATTGGTAACGATGATAGATTCAGGGTCTCAGACATAGAATCAAAACTCCCTCAGCCATCATACACCATTGATACCCTGACCTATCTTAGCGAAAAACATTCCACACATCAGTTTGCCCTGATAATGGGCAGTGATAATCTCTCAACAATAAATAAATGGAAAAATGCTGAGATGTTGATTGAATCATGCAAGATTTTCGTTTATCCCAGGATTAATAAAGGTAGAGAGCCCGGCCCCGAAGTTAAATCATTGCTTCAGTCAGCGGATATCGATGTTGTTAACGCCCCTTTAATTGATATATCGGGTACTTTTATCCGCTCAGCCATCAAGGAAGGTAAAGATATACGCCATTTTCTGCCTCCCGGCACATGGCAATACGTCAAGGATATGCATTTCTACGAATGACACCTATCTTTTTATCACCTTACTGGAATTGAATAAATAGTACCTATAACCGGGTATTGGCATATTGGCATATTGGCATATTGGCATATTGGAATATTGGAATATTGGAATATTGATAGTGTAACTATCTGTCCATCATTCCATCATTCCATTATTCCATCAATTAATTTTCTGGATGATCTCTTTGCCCCTGGCCAGTGCTTTCTCATTCATAGGTATCAGGTGATGATATCTTTCGGGAAGCGACTTTCTCAGACCCGAAAGTACATTATCCATTTCGAGAAAGGGTTTTATCTTAAGATATCCTCCAAGCACCACCATATTGAAAGTCTTCGAACTCTCCATTTTTGTAGCTTCATCAGTAGCATCTATCCTGTATACAGCTATATCATCTCTTTCAGGATGTCTTGTGATACCGTGGCCATCGTAAATCAATGTGCCTCCCGGTCTAACAGATTTCTCAAACTTGTCTAGTGATTGCTGGTTAAGTAAGATTGCAGTATCAAAAGTCCTCAGTATAGGGCTGCTGATCCTTTCATCACTCAGTATTACCGTAACATTAGCTGTACCACCGCGCATTTCCGGTCCGTAGGATGGCATCCAGCTAACTTCCATATCCTGCATTATTCCTGAATAGGCCATTATCTTACCCATTGAAAGGACTCCCTGTCCGCCAAATCCGGCTATTATTATTTCTTCTGTCATAACTTGTCAGTTTTCAATTATTAAGTTAAATTACTATTCTTCAGGCACTTTAAAATCGCCCAGGGGATAAAATGGAAACATATTTTCTTCCATCCACTTATTTGATTCCACCGGTGTCATTTTCCAGCCCGAAGGACAGTTAGATACAATTTCTATAAAGCAAGTACCCTTATTCCGTTTCTGATATTCAAGGGCTTTACGCATAGCCTTTTTTGTTTTCCTTACATTACCAGCTTTGTGTACACTCTGCCTTGTGACATAATACGTACCTGGAAGGGTTGCTACTATATCGGTCATCCTCAAAGGATTACCCATTAATTTAACATCCCGGCCATAAGGTGATGTAGAAGACTTCATTCCTTCGATTGTGGTAGGTGCCATCTGTCCGCCTGTCATACCGTAGATACCATTATTAATAAATATTATCAAAATGTTTTCACCCCTGTTGCAGGAGTGAATGGTCTCTGCAGTACCAATAGCTGCCAGGTCACCATCTCCCTGGTAGGTGAAAACATATTTTTCAGGCATAAGTCGTTTTATTGCCGTTGCCAGGGCCGGTGCCCGTCCGTGTGCAGCTTCCTGCATATCAAGATCCATGTAATTATACATGAGTACGGAGCAACCAACCGGTGTTATACCTATTGTATCCTGCTGTATGTCCATTTCTTCAATTACCTGGGCAAGTATCTGATGGGCAGTACCATGTCCGCAACCCGGGCAATAATGCATTGTCGTTTCTGTAATTATTTTTGATTTCTTATAGACAAGGTTTTCCTCTTTTGTTATTTCCTGTGGACTAATATTTTCTGCCATAATCTTATCCTCCAATGATTTTGTTCTTCAAATTTTCAACAATTTCCTCGGCTGTAGGTACTATACCTCCCATTCTGCCAAAATGTTCAACCGGCACTTTTCCGCTTACGGCTAATCTGACATCTTCTACCATCTGTCCGGCACTCATTTCAACTGACATAATTCCCTTAACCTGGTCAGTTAACTTGCCTATTTCCGCATAAGGGAAAGGAAAGAGGGTGATTGGCCTCAGCAAACCAACTTTTATTCCTTCTTCCCTTGCTAACTGAATGGCCTTCTGGGAGACACGTGAACTTGTTCCGTACGCCACCAGCAGATATTCAGCATCCTCACACTGGAATGTCTCATACCTGACCTCTTTTTCCTGCATCTCCTTGTATTTTTTCTGTAGTTTAATATTAAACTGCTCCTGCTTATTTGAATCGAGGTCGAGGGATGTTATTATATTCCTTTCCCTGTCAGGGGTTTTGCCGGTAGTAGCCCAGCCGGGCAATTCTTTTGATCTTTCCTTCTGGGGTTTTAGCCATACTTTTTCCATCATCTGCCCTATCGCCCCATCAGAAAGTATCATTGCCGGATTCCTGTACTTAAATGCAAGATCGAAGGCAAGCTCCACGAAGTCAGCCACTTCCTGTACAGAAGCAGGCGCCAGAACAATCAGTTTATAATCGCCATGGCCTCCTCCTTTTGTAGCCTGGAAATAATCGCACTGGGAAGGCTGAATTGTTCCCAGTCCCGGACCTCCTCTGACCACATTAACAATCAAACAGGGCAATTCTGCACCTGCAATATAACTTATACCTTCCTGCATCAGTGATATACCGGGTGATGAGGAAGTGGTCATTACTTTTTTTCCGCAACCGGCACCTCCATATACCATATTAATGGAAGCCACTTCACTTTCAGCCTGTAAAACGACCATTCCCGTTCTTTCATAAGGCTTTTCCGCCATGAGGTGTTCCAGAACCTCACTCTGCGGTGTGATGGGATAGCCAAAATAGCCATCGGTACCGGCTCTTATTGCTGCTTCAGCAACGGCCTCATTGCCTTTCATTAATCTTAATTCTTTTTCCATATTTGATTTATATTCTTTTTATTAATTAAACCTTAATACGATAAACGGTTATTACACCATCAGGGCAAACCACAGAGCAATTTGTACATCCTGTACATGCATCCATGTTTACAGCTTCTGCATAATTATAGCCCTTGCTGTTCACCTCAGACGACAAAGCAATAACTTCTGTAGGACATGCAGTAATGCATAATTCACATCCTTTACATTTTTCTTTATCGATTTCTATCGTTCCTTTAATTTTGGCCATATTTTTTATGTTAAGTTATTAATGATTTATTTAAAATCTTCATAAAATCTCTGTAACCTCTCTTCCAGTACCGGCAACATAGTCTTGGGGATCTGTGAAACGCATGCCCTTAGTCCCTCATTCCTTTTACTCCCTGTTATATTCAGGGTTATTGCGCTGATACCATAATAGAGTAAATTTTTAAGCAGCTCACCGCTACTCATACCGGGAAATGATATTGTAAAATAAAAACCGTCTGCTATCGGCCTGTCAATATCTGTATCATATACTATCTTAAAGCCGTTTGCTATGAACATTTGTTTCATCATTCTTGCTTTCTCACCATATTCTTTCACATCATTGATATAATTATACTCACCATCATTAACCGCTTTCAACATGGCTTTAAGTCCGTACTGAGTGGTGTGGGTAACACCTGCCGACTGTGCATATAATGCCCCGAACACTATAGCATGACCGAACAGATCAGAGGTATAATATCTTAGCAGATCGGGATACCGTCTATTATAAAGATGATCAGAAATGATGACCATCCCTATCCTCTGGCCTGCATAACTAAAAGCCTTTGAACTGGATATCAACAATACATAATTATCACAGTAATTTGCAACAGTAGGCTGGTAAGGTGGTTCACCCGGATTCATATAATTCTCACGGAAATCCATTCCGAAATAAGCCAGGTCTTCAATAACGGTAACATCATATTTTGTTGCCAGCTCACCGATAATTTTCAATTCTTCCGGTGTGAAACAAATCCATGAAGGGTTATTGGGATTTGAATAAAGTATGCTGGATACCTTACCTGTCTTAAGGTAAGATTCAAGTTTATTCCTGAGCTTTTCACCACGATATTCGTAAATATCGAATGACCTGTAATCCTGGCCCAATATTTTGATCTGTTGTTTATGAACAGGAAAGCCCGGATCAATGAAGAGGGTACCCTCCCTGGAACTGTCGTTCCTGTTAAGAACAAGAAAACAGGCCATGCTACCCATAAGTGAGCCAACAGTTGGGATACATCCTTTGGGGTTAACGTCAATATCCAGGAATAGCTTAATAAACCTTGCTGCTTCTTCTTTTAGCTGCGGTAAACCTTCAATATTAGGGTAAATCGATGTAACTCCTGCATCAAGAGCTGCCTTTTCAGCTTCGATACCTATTGACGGGGATGGTAAGCCCGGCACTCCCATTTCCATTCGTATGTATTCCTCACCTGTCTCCTCTTCAATCAGGTTAACCACTTTTACTACCTCACGTATGCTGGCAAAATCGAGGGAACTAAGATTAGCTTCCCGTATTTTTGTTTCAACTACCGAAGGGTTGATCGGTGTATTTCTCATAAATGTAAATTTTTCAGCCAGTGTTAAAAAATGGACAGGGGCAGTCTGTATAAACTGCCCCTGCATATTAATTTAATCAGTTTTTACCTGAAACATTACTAGTCCCATTAGTATAAAAGTGATTCGTGCTAATATAAAACCGGTATTGTAATTATTTGCTTCTATCATTTTTATAGCCGCTTCCTCATTTTATCTATACTGAACGGGACCCTAAATATACAAATTCTAAATCAATTTTAAACATGTTAAAAATCAGCTTTCCGGAGGGCAGCAAAAGCAAGAATTACTCCGAGTATTATGCCATAAATGGCTGCTATAAGAACCCTGAACTGTTCGGGCATCATAAAGTTGATTGTCTGTGCCGGTATCCAGAAAAAGATTATGGTTTTTTTCAATACAAAGCCATAGTGAGTATCCCAGTCTATCCCCTTCAATATACGACTGACATTAATTCTGGAAAAGAATCCTCTGATTGTGCCGCCGGTCATTTCAATATGGGAGTCTGTTATTTTGTGTGCCGTCATTAAAACGGGAGCATAAAAAATATTCAAGAGCAAGCTTATACTGAAAGCCACACCTGCCCGGGACAGGCTTACTGAGCCTTCCATTGCATCCCTTGCCCCATGTAATCCTGCAAATTCAAGCAGGATGGGCACTCCACGGGCAAAGATGATAAAAGCAGCCTGGATGGTAATACCCAGGAAACCCCATACTATGACACGGGGCAGTATGCCAAAGCCTGGTATGATATATTTCCCTGACCGTATCCTTAAGCCAATCAGCTCTCCTGTTGTAGCCAGGACAGCAAACTTAATAAAACTCGTCACGAGCGGGAAGCTGGAGTAGAACCTGTCGTAATAATTATACAATTTACCACTGACAATAAAAGGAGTAAAAAGAGCCAGCAAGAATAAAACAAGTAAAACATCAGATCTTTTCATAACTGATAACTTATCTCTCTATTTTTATTCTTGCATCAACGGCTCTTACCGTTTCCGCGGTACCCATAAGGGGGTTGATATCTAATTCAACTATCTCGGGGGCTGCTTCCAGGAGAGCAGACAAACGCAGGAGCACATCCTGAAATGCTTTAACATCCACTCCCTTTTGTCCCCTGGCTCCTTTAAGTATTTTATAGCCTTTAAGGCTACTTATCATTTCTTCTGCCTCCCTCCTGTTCAAGGGTGCAAGTGCTGTGTTAACATCTTGTAAAACCTCGATGAAGACACCCCCAAGTCCGGTCATGATCAGATGTCCGAAATCACCTTCTTTTATTGCCCCGGCAAATAATTCCTGGCCGCTTATCATTGGCTGTATAAGTACTGCTTCAACATCTTTTATTTTCATCATCCTCCTGAATTCCAAAGATACCTTGTCTTTGCTGTCAACATTAAGAACAACGCCACCCACATCAGATTTATGGACCGGCCCAACAACCTTCATAACCAGTGGGAATCCCAGTTCATCAGCTTTAAGCAAGGCCTCATCCTCTGAGTAAACCACTTCCTCTTCCACTCTATTAATACCGGCAGCATCCAGTAATCCCTGTACATTTTCCGGCATAAGATATCCGTTCTCACTATTATCTATTGTCTTCCTTATCGCGTCATGGTTGATCCATATCTTATCATGAACATCATCACTGATATATTCTGTGCTCACAACCTTCCCTAAAGCATTTGCAAAAACCACTTCATCAGAGAAGTTAACATTTCCTTTTGCTATAAATGCATCAATCTCCTTGCCTGCGTTTATAAGTGACGGCAATACCGGATAAATCGGTTTGTTGCCTGATCTCATCTTATCATGCAAAACATCGTAAACATCATCAACAGGGAATAATCCGGGGCTGCCAAAAATAACGGCAATAGCATCAATCTCATCGAAGTCATTTTCACAGGCATCCAGTATGAAAGCCAATTGCTCTGCATTACCTGTGGCAAGAAAATCAATGGGATTGGCCACCGATGAGCCGGGGTATAACTTTTTGAGCAGTGTTTTTGCTTTATCACCACTTATGACCGGAATTTCCAGGCCTTCTTTTGACAGAGCATCGGTCATCATTACCGCCGGGCCACCTGCATGGGTGACAATAGCCATCTTTCGTCCCGGAAGGAGAGGATTTGTCAGTACTGCTGCCACTGCGGTAAGCTCATTTCGTCCATGGCACCGGATTATGCCTGCTTTCCTGAAAAGTGCATCAACGGCCACATCCGGACTGGCCATGGCACCGGTATGCGATGAGGCTGCCCTGCTACCGGCTTCAGATGAGCCGGCTTTTATTGCCGCAATGCGGCATCCCTTCTTTATCAGGGATGATGCATGTATGAGAAGCATTTCAGGCTTGCTTATATTTTCAATGTATAGCAATTTTACTGCAGAACTCTTACCATGCTCGTACGTTTCGTCCATATATTTCAGTACATCTTCAACTCCCAGCTGAGCACTGTTTCCAACAGAAAAAACACTGGAAAAACGTATACCCTTAGGTATTGCTGACTCCATAATAAATACAGCGGTGGCACCCGAGCCGGAAATAAAATCGACACCCGATGGATCCAGTACCGGTATGGGAGTGGTAAAAAAACCGTTATATACAGGCGTAAGGACACCAATACAATTAGGACCTATAAGGCACCCATCAACTGAATCAATAATTTCAACTATATCCCGTTCAAGCTTTGCTCCTTCTTCATTCTCTTCACCAAAGCCGGCAGATAAAATTATAAAGGCTTTTGTGTTTTTTTGATGGGCAAGGATATCAATGGTTTGTTTACAGTATTTGGCAGCAATAGCAATAATTGCCAGATCGGTTTCCGGGATATCAGCAGGGCTGCTGTATGATTTCAGGCCCTGTATTTTTTGCGATTTAGGATTAATAACATAAAGATCTCCCTTAAATTCCCCGTCAAGGATGTTCTTCAGGACTTTTCCCCCGGGTTTGGATATATCATCCGAGCCCCCGACAACCACGATGCTCCGGGGATTTAATAAGTAATTGTTAATCATAACACTATAATTAGTCAGAAAAAGGGTTCAATGGTCTTTCAATGTATGAAAATCAAAGAGATCATACAATGATTGTTAGAAAATTGTTAAAATACATTGCGTGCACTTATATTCATCTCTTTTCGTTTTTATTTTTAAATAACTATTTGGAGTAAAGTAGATTGAAAAGTATATCAACAGAATCACTGATGCATTTTTCGCATACTCTCTCAAATACATTATTTTCAACAGCCCTGTCATGATCTTCAGGATCATCCAGCTCATAACCTATAAGGTCCATACAGGTGGATGTCCCATGCATTCTTTTAAATTCCGAATCGAATTTCTTTATTAACTTATAAGCCTCTTTAGTGCGTTCCTTATTATCAGAATATTTGTTGCCACAATACAGGCTTATCGCCATGAAACTACCGGTGACTGCCCCACAGGTTCCCTGCATATGTCCCATCCCTCCGCCAAAACCTGATGCTACCTTTTCAAGAAAAGAGACATCAACATCAAGTTTACCTGCCATAGAGCTTAAAACTGATTGTGAGCAATTAAATCCTGATCTGAACCTTTTAATAGCTTCTTCTTTTATTTTTTCTTTTTCCTCCATAATTTGTTTCGTTTGACAACAAATTTAATTATTAAGAAGTTAAAGAAAGTACTTTGCATAGTAAATTCATTAATTGCCTTACATTCATCGAAATTAGAATGATAATATTTAAAGGCCCGTTAAAGTTAAAGTTGCATTTAATAAACTGCCGGTTATCAATGCCGCCAGTATCATGATAAGGGTAGATTTAAGCATGTCTGCCGGTCCCAGTTCTTTTAATAAAACAGCAAAAGTGGCAACACAGGGGAAGTACATAGACAAAACAACTGAGGCAACTATCAGTTGTTTTAAAGTCATATTCAAAGGGATAAGCATTCCAACTGCGAGGTCTTTCCGCAAAAATCCCATTATCATTGCCCCGGCAGCATCAGCTGGTAAGTCCAATAAATGATTGAAAACAGGAGCAGTAATCCTGCTTATAAATTGCATAATGCCTAATGAGTACAAAAGGTTGGCTATTAAGACACCCAGTAGCATAAAAGGCACAGCCTCCTTTATAAACCACCTTAACCTCATCCATATTTTTTTGATTAATCCATTGAGGTATGGCATCCTGTAGGGTGGAATATCAACAAAAATTTCCTCTGAAGACCCTTTCATTATTTTATTGAGCACTAAGCCCAATATAAACCATACGATCATCAATGTACCGAATACAATTCCCAATCCTTTTATTCCATACTGACCCAGCAAGCCGAATAACATTGCCTGTAAAGCCATACATGGTACAGCAATTGACATCAGGGTAGCAGCAATAAATTTTCCCTTACGGCTTTTCAGTATCCGTGTTGCTAAAGCACCCGGTACGTTACATCCAAATCCTAAAAGCATCGGTATTATGGCAACACCATTCATCCCCGCTTTACGCATAATATTATCTACCATTACTGCAACCCGGGGTAAATATCCTGAATCCTCCAATACAGCCAATACCGTGTAAAAGGCAAACACGTAAGGCAGCACCGCTCCAAGGGGAATAAACAAACCAGTTGTTAACAAGCCAAATGACTGACCGTAATCAATATTTCCTTCAACCAGTTTACCTATTAATAAATCATGAAAAAAACCGGATTCTCCCAATAGTGCTGAAAGCCTGAGCATAACTGGTGACCATATTTTTTCAAAAAAAGGTTCGAATACAGCACCAATTAAACCCTCGCCTATGAACCTGATAAGCATAAAGGTGAGCAATAAAACCAAAATCAATATCGGTATTCCCGTAAGAGGCCTTATGGTAGCATTTCTTATCTTTTCGGATATTTTAGGGCTTTGATATTCTATTTTTTGTACTTCATTTATGATTTTCCCTATTTCGATCCATCGTTGTGAATAATCAAAAACAAAGTCAGATACACGTGAATCTCCGATTTTCGACTTAAGCTCTTTAATACCTTCACCTGTAAGAGCACAGAGTGGGATACAGGGAACTCCCAGTATTTGTTCAAGTCTTTTTACATCAATAGATATGCCCAGACGCTTTGTTTCATCAAACAAGTTAAGGGCAATCAACAAAGGCTTTTTATGCTTAATTAACTGTAAGGTAAGATTTAAACCGCGCTCAAGGTTGGTGGCGTCGATAATATTAATAAACACATCACCGTCCCTCAGCATCTTAACAGCAATTTCTTCTGTCTTGCACGTGGGAGCCAGCGAATATATACCGGGGACATCTATTAATTCTGCACGTTCTCCCTGAACATCGAAATATCCTTTAGTGTAATCTATACTTGTACCGGGATAATTTGAAGAAATTACATTCACTCCTGTAAGTCGGTTGAAAACAACACTCTTCCCTACATTAGGATTACCAACCAGTAATATCTTCATAATATACCCGGTTTAAACCAAATCTACCAATATCCTGGTAGCCATTCCGTATCCCAGTGCAATTTCATTGTTTCCAATACGTATTGTTACTGGCCCCCTTATCCATTGTTTGCTTATTTTAGTTATTTCTATTCCTGTGCGGATTCCCATTACATCCAAATTATTTAACAGTCCATGCCCACCGGCAATGTCTTTTATAATTCCTTTCTTACCAACTGGCATATTTGTGAGTGCTACCATTATTTACTATTTATACCATGAATTATCATTTACCGGGGATAGAATTTCCCGGATGTAAAATCAAGGGTATTCCTTATTAACCTCAACTAACTATCGGATAAAATTGAAACTGGCTATTTAAAGAAAGAACATACTTTACCACTGTTGATTATCAACAATTTGTATTGTTTGCTGATCCTGGTTAATTAATACCTTGTTCTACTTTCAAAACTTGAAATACAAAGATAACATCTTATTTTAATTCATTCTCATTTAAAATAAATTTTTACCTGAGCCGGGAAGGCCAGTATTTCTTTTCTAACTATCTTTGCTCCTTCAATCAAGGAAATGAAAAACAGGGTAAGTAAGATATTAAAAAGTGACAAATTCGGGACAGAGGAACTAGTAAGCTTACTTAAGGCAAAGGGAACAGACCGCAGCGACCTCTTCAATGAATCGGCCCGGATTAAACAAGAGTACGTAGGCAAAAAAGTATATTTCAGGGGATTGATAGAAATCTCGAATATATGTGATAAAAACTGTTATTATTGCGGCATCCGAAGAGACAATAAGGAGGTAAAAAGGTATAACCTCTCGGACAAAGAAATTCTTGATACTGCCGTGCGTGCTTACAAAAATAACTATGGCTCAATTGTATTACAGTCGGGTGAGCTGAGCAATTCACATTTTACCGGCAGGATTACACGATTGCTTAAGGAAATAAAAAAGTTATCCGGCGGTAAACTGGGGATAACAATATCTCTTGGTGAACAAACTGAAGAAGTCTACCGGGAATGGTTTGAAGCCGGAGCTCACAGGTACCTCTTACGTATTGAAGCATCAAACCCCGAATTGTACGCGAAATTACATCCCGCTGATAATCTTCACAATTACCATCAAAGGATGGAATGTTTAAGTATTTTGCAGAAACTTGGATACCAGACAGGAACAGGTGTAATGATAGGATTACCATTCCAGACCTATGAAGACCTTGCCGGAGACCTCCTATTCATGAAAAATTTTGATATTGACATGGTTGGTATGGGATCGTACATTGAGCATAGCAATACACCTTTAATACAATATAAAAGTGAACTGCTGCCCCTGGAAAAAAGGTTTGACCTGTCGCTTAAGATGATTGCAGTGCTGAGAATTTTAATGAATGACATTAATATTGCCGCCTCAACCGCCCTTCAGGCAATAGATCCCCTGGGACGTGAAAAAGCAGTAAAAATCGGGGCAAATGTCATAATGCCAAACATTACACCTGGGCAATACCGTGATAGTTATAATCTATATGAAAACAAACCCCTTACCATTAATTCAGATGAAGACTGCAAAGCATACCTCGAATCAAGATTAAAGATAGTGGATGCCGAACCGGCTTACGATGAATGGGGTGACCCAAAACACTACTTTGAAAGACAAAAGTAGAGGGGCTGTCTAAAGGATTTGTCCAAAGAACACTGCATTCATAAATATTTTGCTTGTACCAAACCATATAGCCCTGAAATTGGTATTATCGTAAATAGATATAATAGTACCTCGTCCCGCAGAATGGCTTGTACAGAAAGCTGAGCCAACTATCCTTTCTATATTTTCATCAGAACTGTAACCACTCAGCAGGGGATCTTCAGTATACACAGCAGGATTAGCAAAAACATTATCACTCTTTTTCACTGCATCCGAACCTGATTTAAATACCGGGATAGTTTCGTCATCATATCCATAGAACAAGGGATGAGTATTATCGATCCTGACCTGGAATATTGACCCCGGTATCCTGTGCACTGAATATTGTGCATACCTGTCTGCATATTTTAAATCACCCTCATCTTCAATACCCGGGGGAGGGATACTAATAATATCTGCCAGTTTATTGGCTGCCAGGAATGAATTACCTCTCTTATAAGCAATTATTACCCCGCCTTTCCTGCTCCAGCTCCTGAGTTCCTCCATCTGTGATCCGGACAATGAAGGGTTTCCTGCCAAAATAAGCACGTTATATTCAGACAGATCCAGGGATCTCCTCTCCTCTGCATCTATCATAGTAACAGGCATCTCAAACCTCTGGTCAAACATGTGCCATACCTCACCGGCATCCCTGCTGCTTATTCCATCACCCACAAACATCAAGACCTTCGGTTTTTCAAGTATTTCAAAACTGTTACTACCAAAATCAATGCCTTCAGGGGTATAACCTGTTTTCATTCCGTACACTGTGATGCCAAAATCCCCTACAATCTCTTTCATCAGTTCATATATAGCATCCCTGTCAAGATCCTGCTTATATGCCGGAACCATTATTGTCCCGTTATCAAAATTTTTCTTGAATTCACCATCGTCATATACAAAGCCTTCAGTAGCCACCCTTGCTTTCAGTCCTTCATCAAGCAAACGATAAAGAGCCCCGGGCGTATAATACTCCTTCCATTCAAAAAGCCAGGCATAGGCATCCCTGTTCCCCCTCAAGCTACCCTCGGGATAAGGGGGAATAATGATCTCGGGACCCAATACACCATTTACGGACCGCGACCTGTACTCAGAATAATCAATATTAAATGACATAGGCAAAACCCATGAGGAAATATCATAAAAAACATTTTCCTCGAACTCCGTTATTGTTTCAAACATACTCTTTATGTAAAGGTATTCGGCTTGCTCAAAGGGAATTATATAGCTATCTTTTGCCTTATATTCTTTACCATCAATATTGATATCAGTACCAAGCCGGTATACTTTTATCTGGTGTCTTAAAAGATTCTCAATGAAATGAGCAGTTCTCGCCAGGTCAAAGGGCTCACTGAAAACATAGGCTTTTACGGGGTCATTCTCAGCTTTATCCTTAACATCGCTGTAAAAGTCGATCTGGAGCTGAAGCAGTTTCTCCCTTAAATTAAGACCTGCCTCCAACGTGGATAGTGATACTGTAAACTGGTTCTTTATAGCAAAGGGGAAAGACAATAAGCCTCCTGACGTTTCCCTGAGATGCCCTTTTACACCCGCCTGCTCAAAAAGTATACCTATTGAAGCAAATATATCGGGATAAGCTGAGCCCTTACCAAAGTAAAAATCATCAAAGCCCTCTTCCGAATAATAAAGGCTTCCAATATTGTCAAGGTGTTTCTGGTGGTACCGCGCGATATCATAATGAAGTTTATAACTTTTTTCGGGTGTATAAGGATTTTCCCTGCTTTCTACGCCGGGCTGGAAAAAGAATGTTGAACTGGCACCCATTTCATGATGATCAGTGTTTATATTGGGTCGCCACCTGTGAAAAGCTGCTACCCTGCCAACAGACTCTGGTTGCTGAAGCATAATATAATCACGGTTAAGATCGAACCAGTAATGGTTGGTTCGTCCGCCAGGCCACATTTCGTTGAATTCCCTGGAATTTTCATCAGGATTAAGGTTAATACTTTTATGCATATTCACCCACGTGGAATGACGCTGCAAACCATCAGGGTTAAGGCAGGGATCTATAAGTATTACAGCATTCTCCAGCAAATCCTCTATCTCCTCCCCAATGCCGGCCAGCAGGTAATAAGCGGTAAGTACTGATGAATTCTGTGCACTTGATTCATTACCGTGAACCCCGTATCCCAGCTTTATGAAAACCGGCATACCTGATATATCCATTGAAGAAGAAATCGAAGGATCATTAAGATTCAGGTGCTCCTGCCTGAGCTGTTCAAGATTCTTAATATTTTCAGGTGAGCTGATTATTAAATTACCCAGAGGCCTGTCTTCATGACTTAAGGCATATTCTTCCCAGATCGCTTTGTCAGATATCCTGGCCAGCTCGATCATGTAATAATATAATTTGTCATGCGTGACATGCCATTCTCCCACATCATGGCCCATAAACTCTGCAGGTGTTGGTATTTCAGAATAGTAAGATATATGCTTGGGCAAATAATAGCTTAAAGGCCATTGGGCATAAACAGAGGACATTAAAGCTATAAGAACTGAAAGTATCAAAATCTTTTTCATAATGACAATAATTTTTGAGCTTACAATTTGCTAAAATATTTTATTCATTATAGCAGTATTGGCATTGTTTTACAGCATAGCCATACATAATAACAGATGAAATGTCTTATTTTGTATTAATTTAAACATTTTCAGGATGAAAAATAAGATTATTGTTCTTGGAACCGGTCTTGTTGGTTCAGCAATAGTAAAAGACCTCTGTAAAAATTATTTGCTTACCGCTGTTGACATATCCCGGGAAAATATTCATTCACTCAAAGGACTGGACAATGTAAAGGCTATCACAGCTGATCTGTCTGATTCGTCAATTATAAAAGATCTTGTTCGTGATCATGACCTTGTTGTAGGAGCTCTTCCCGGTCCGATGGGCTACAAATCAGTAAAGGATACTATTGAAGCGGGCAAGGATATTGTTGATATATCTTTCTTCCCTGAAGATCCCTTTGGCCTTGACAGGATGGCCAGGAACAAAGGTGTCACAGTTGTCACTGACTGTGGTGTAGCACCGGGCATGGGTAATATTATACTGGGACATCATCACTCTCATATGAGTGTTGAAAGATATGTATGCTATGTAGGCGGGCTCCCTTTTAAAAGGAAATGGCCCTGGCAATATAAGGCGGTATTCTCACCTATTGATGTAATCGAAGAATATACCAGGCCAGCACGGTACATGGTCAATGGTGATATTGTGATAAGGGAAGCTTTGTCTGAGCCTGAATATATTGAATTTAAGGATATAGGCACACTGGAGGCCTGGAATTCAGATGGGCTGAGGAGCCTTTTAAAAACTATGTCCATACCTAACATGATTGAAAAAACACTCCGTTACCCCGGCACCATTGAATACCTGAGGATGTTAAGGGAAGCAGGGTTTTTTAGCCATGATGAAATTGATGTAAAGGGTAAAAAGATAAAGCCCATTGACCTCACATCGAGTCTTATGTTTCCCCAATGGCAATTGAAGGTAGGCGAAGAAGAATTTACGGTAATGAGGATAATGATTGAGGGCCGGGATAAAGGAGAAAAGTACAAATATCAATATGATCTTTTTGACCGTTATGACAGAGAAAACAATATTACTTCCATGGCAAGGACAACCGGGTACACCTGCACCGCAGTAGCCAACCTGATCATGGAAGGTATGTATGAATCACCCGGGATCAATCCGCCGGAGTATATAGGGAAAACAGAAGGACACCTTAAGTTTATAATGGGTTATTTGAAAGAAAGAGGGCTTGTTTATAAGGTACGAAGCAATAATGGGATAGGCTAAAGCTGAGGCTGAGGCCGGCAACAGCAATAGTTGACTCAACCGGTACAGGGTATGGTTTATCAGCTTCCGGATCAAGATCCATATGTTGTAATTCAATTCCATATATCCTATCCAGGTCATCCATAAGATTTTTAACTCCTTCTTCATCATTCTTAAGATAGAGTAGTATATAACCTTCGCGGCTGCATCTGTCTTCACTCAATTCATGGAAACCCAGTCTTAATTTGATTAGTGATGAATGTTTACTCAAAACATCCTGGGTATGCCCTGATTCCTTTATCCTGTCCACAACCCTTATTGCCAGTATTCTTACCATAATTATTTATTCAGTTAATTTTAAAAATAAAGATCCCTTTCGCCCTGCTTTATTCTTTCAACCCTCTCCCTTGTTCTTACAGCTACATCCTTATCGAGAGTTGAGAGCCCCCTGTCAATTGCTTTCCATCCCTTCTCTCTCAGCTCTTCGTCAGCATAATCGACCAGGTACTCGGCCAGGGTGAGAGCGGCATTGGGAGAACAATATCTCTTAATAAAGCCCGGCACCGAAAATTCCATAAAATGTTCACCTGTTCTTCCAAGCCTGTAACAGGCCGTGCAGAAGGATGGCATGTAGTTGTCATCGAGCAGCTCATCTATAACTTCAGCCAGTGACCTTGCATCATTGATCATGAATTGCTCCCTGTTAAGATTTTGCTGTTCGTTCTTAATATCGGAATATGAGCCCAGTTCAATCTTTGTGCCACCGTCAATCTGTGACACGCCGAATTTCATCACCTCTCTCCTGACATTATGACTTTCCCTTGCTGTAAGAATCATCCCGGTATAAGGCACTGCCAGTCTGAGTATTGCTACCAGCCTTTTAAACTCATCATCAGAAACATCAAAATCCTTATTCATATTGATTGTTGCTGCGTCTTTCAATCGCGGAAAAGATATGGTATGCGGTCCAACATTATAACATGCTTCAAGGTGATTAGTATGACGTACCAATCCGAGTACTTCAAAACGCCAGTCGTATAAGCCGAACAATGCTCCGATGCCCACGTCATCAACACCTGCTTCCTGTGCCCTGTCGAGTCCGGTAAGTCTCCAGTCATAATCCCTTTTCTTGCCTGCAAGGTGATACCACTTGTAAGCCCCGGGATGATAAGTCTCCTGGAATATCTGGTAGGTGCCTATACCTGCATCTCCCACTGTTCTGAATCCTTCAATATCTAAGGGTGCAGCATTAATATTCACTCGCCTTATTTCACCTCTCCCCTTTTTTACACTGTAAACCAGTTTAACTGTGTGTGCTATATATTCTGCTGAATATTTCGCATGCTCGCCGTAAACAAGTATAAGGCGTTTTTGTCCGTTATTTTCCAGAGCTGACACCTCTTTTACTATCTCCTGGTCAGATAATGTTCTTCGCACAGCTTCTGTATTGCTCGATCTAAAGCCGCAGTATAGGCAGTTATTGCTGCAGAAATTACCGATATACAAGGGAGCAAAAAGCACTATTCTGTTACCATAGACTTTCTCTTTCAGAGCCCTTGCACCAGCCTTAATCTCCTCAACGAGCTCAGGATCAGTAGAATTAAACAGCACAGCCGTTTCTTCCAGGCTTAGCCTGTTCTTATCAAGTGATTTGGCAATTACTTCCCTCACCCTGGCCTTATCAGCTTTTGTTTTATTTATTATGTCCCATATCTCATCAGGATCAATAAATGGTTTCATCCTTTGATCCCTGATAGATAGTTTTTCAGGATAAAATTTCATATAAGTATTTAATGTTAAATTATTTTTTACAAAATAAGTAAATCAAAGAATTCCAGGCAATGAAAAATGTCATATCCGGCTCAAAAATAAGCCTTTTTGTCTCACTGGTCAAAAGTTACCCCTTATCCTCAATTATCCTTCTTTGACAAAATATGCTACTTTCTCAAGTGATGTGATCATATCGTATTCCTCGAGGTATACATTAGGAGGAACGTTCAATGGTACGGTGGTAAAATTAAGAATACCTTTTATCCCTGCCTTTATTGTCGCCTCGGCAGTTGCCCTGGCATGATCAGGGGGTATTGTTAACAAGGCGATTGTTATTTTATGTTCCTTAACTATATCGTCTAACTGGTCAACATGATAACATCGTACTCCTGTTATCACCCTGTTCACTTTCTGAGGATCATTATCGAAGGAGGCCACTATATTAAGCTTTGATCTTTTCCCTTTGAAGTATGCAGTTAATGCACGTCCCAGGTTTCCAATACCTATAACGGCAACATTCTGACCCTCTTCCGAATCAATAATTACACCTATGGTGGCAATCAGTTCCTTAATATCGTAACCTTTTTTCTGAACACTTGAATAACCTATCAACATGAGGTCCCTTCTTACCTGTACTGCTGTAATATGAAGCAGGGATGCCAGTTCGTGTGAATATATGTAACTATTCCCGGCAGAAAGATAACCGAGCAGGTTCCTGCGGTAACCACTTAACCTTTCAACAGTCTTTCCTGGTAATCTATTCATGGGTATTGATTTGTATACTATGCAAAGATAATAATTCCAATTTTTATCAGCCTGTGGCCTCCATCAAAGGGAGACTCAAGGTAAGAGTACTGCCTCCGGCATTCATAACTAAACCATCTTTGTTGAATATCTGTTCATGAACAAAGTCTATCCCGGCTTCTGCTGATTAATCCGGTATTTTTCAAGATAATCGAATAGAACAGTCTGCACATAAGGGAAGCTGAGTACCGTGGGCAAGACATCGGAAAATAATAACTTTTCTATTTCACTATCGTCCCACTCCTGACCTATGCTCTCAATCTCAGCATAGTATAATCTTCCTGCCCTAAGTTCGTTATTTTCTATAATTGTATATGTTGAAATACACTCAATCTTATACTTTATTGCACCAGTCTCCTCCTGCAACTCCCTGCCGGCTGCCATATCAGTATCTTCATCGCTATTAATATGCCCGGCTGGTATCTCATAGCTATTCCTGTGTTTGTGCCTTATAAATACCCATTTATCCTTATACCTTGCCCCTATTACCACATACCTAAAACCACATTCAGGATAATAACCGGACGAATGAAACTGTATTTCCAGCATTGCCTTATTGCTTTTTAGCTTAAAAGATAATCATAAGCTTCCACACTACCTCGAGAAAAAGTATCTTTACCCCTTAAAAGAATAGTATGGAGCAGATACCAACAGAAATGTGGAAAAATAAAAGAAGGTTCAAGAAGATATGGTGGCTCGTTTCATCCTTGCTTTTAATTCTTGTCATTGTATTCCTGGTAGGCATGTTCCATGGCCGCTTCAATTTTAAATACGAAAAAGTAGAAATTCATTATGACAACCTTCCGGCCGGCCTTGAAGGATTTACAATTGCACATATATCGGATCTCCACCTGAACAGCTTCGGTAAGCATAAGGTTAAGTTAATCGAGGTTATTGATAGCATTAATTCCTATGAGCCCGATATGATAGCCAATACCGGCGACTTTGTTACTTTTCTATATACTGAGATGGAGCCTTTTATCGGCACACTTGCTTCCATGAAGTCAGAATATGGTGTTTACGATATTCCCGGCAACCATGATACAGGTCTCTACAGCAGTGATTATAATAGTGATAATTATGATGAACATCTGGAAATTATCGGGAATATGCTTCGCAGTTCAGGCCATATTTACCTTGAAGACACAAGCACAATAATAAATATTGATACCCTAGCTGTTTCAATTACAGGAGTTGAGACTTATGGCAGGGTGCCGGATATTTCCTACGGTGATGTTGATGAGGCAATGAAAGGCAATGACAAGCCGGATTTCACTATAGTGCTTAGCCATGATCCCAATCATTGGGTACGGGAAATTCAATACCGGAAAGATATAAACCTTACCCTGTCAGGTCATACTCATGGAATGCAAATGGGCATACTGCTACCGGGATTTAAACTCAGCCCGGCCAGGATGTTATCCCCTGCCTGGACTGGTCTTTACGGTGATAATAATAATTACCTGTACGTTAACCGTGGACTTGGAACCATTGGTATACCTGCAAGGGTGGGAATGCCACCGGAGATAACAATAATTACGTTAAAGGCTAAGGCTCCGCCTCCTTCTCATATTGCGTCTTAGCTCCTGCATCTTTTCATTATAGCTTGTGAAGCGTTCTTCGCCAAGTATATCTTTAAGTTCCTTGTTCTGCTTCTCCATCAATTCATTTACCTTTTCCCTGTTAGCACCGGGTTCACCTCCCCGCTGCATTTCGCCGAACATTTTCTGACGCTCTTTGGCATACTTTAGAAATACTTCCTTAACAGCCTTCTCTTCCTTATCGTTTTTTAGCTTGATGATTTCTTTCATCTGCTCAAGCTGTCGATTTGCCATTGCTTCAGGATCTACTTGACGCATACCCTGGCCTCTCTGTTGTCCAAAAGCAGATGTTACAACCAGCGAGAGTATAAGCACCCCCATGCTTTTCATTATCGTTTTCATGACTATTTGTTTTTTTATTATTATTCTATCTATGAGATTAGACACCCGGTTTGACTTATTTATTCCTGCCTTATGTCATCCTGAGCGCATTGTCATCCTGAGCGCATTGTCATCCTGAGCGCATTGTCATCCTGAGCGCAGCGAAGGATCTCTTCTTTGTAACAAAAACGCTTTTTTATTATCTTTATAAAAATGTCAAGCTGTATTTATTCTAATGAGACAACACAATCATTTTGTATACATAGCAACCAATATTCATCGTAAGGTATTATATACAGGTGTAACAAGTGACCTATTAAAAAGAATATACGAACATGAAAGAGGCTATTATCCAGGTTTTACTAAAAAGTATAATTGTAAATATCTTTTGTACTACGAAAGATTTCAATACATACAACATGCTATTAAAAGGGAAAAACAGATAAAGGGCTGGCTAAGAAGCAAGAAAGAGGATTTAATAACAGAATTTAATCCGAAGTGGAGGTTTTTGAATAAAGAGATTAGAGATTGGTAGAGTATGTTAATTGAGGCAGGGATCCTTCGCTACGCTCAGGATGACAATAAAAAGGGATCCTTCGCTACGCTCAGGATGACAGGGTTTCTACCTAAAGATAAATCCCTCTTTCAAAGGATCATCATCATCTATCCAGAATTCATTACTTCCGGTATAATATGCCATTCCCGTTACTTCAGGTATTACCGCCTTGTGGGGTCCATAATCAAGCACTTCTTTTATCTCGACATCCATGGTGGTCCCTAATATACTTTCAGTTGTAACGCGTTGATTAACTGATAATTCACCCCTGGAATAGTGTAAGGCGGCCCTGGCACTTATGCCGGTGCCTGTAGGGGAACGATCAACCTCACCGGAAGCAAATATGCATACATTGCGGCTCCAGTTATCAAGTTCATAAGCTTTACCTGTAAAGATAGTACCATAAAGAAAACTCATCTCCGGATCAAAAGGATGATCAATCCTGAAATTTTCCATCACAGCCAGTTTGATTTTCCTTCCATAATCAATCATTTTGTTATAATCCGATTTATCCAGGTTAAGGTCCAGCTCAGTGGCATCGCAGAAAGCATAAAAAGCCCCGCCATAAGCAACATCAAACCTGACTCGCCCTATACCCCTCACTTCAACTGTCTCATCAGTGATCAACATAAAAGAAGGGACATTCATAAAAGATACTTTTTCAACCCTACCATTCCTGATATAAGCTTTTGACTTTATCCTCCCTGCGGGAACATCAATTTCAAGAACCGGCATCCTCCCCTCCTTCTTAACATAACCCGTCTCAAGCATAAAGCGGGTAATAGCTATTATGGCATGCCCGCACATAGTGCTATATCCTTCATTATGCATAAAAAAAGCTCCTAAATCGGCTCCTCCTGAAAGTGGCTCCGTAAGCACGGCTCCATACATATCAGCATGCCCCCGCGGTTCAAACATTAATGAAGTACGTATATCGTCACAGTGTTCAGCAAAATATTTTCTTTTTTCCAAAATGGTATTACCCTCCAGGAAAGGTAATCCCCCTGTTATTATCCTCAGGGGTTCCCCGCAGGTATGCATGTCAATGGTTTTGACTATTTTTCTTCTGTCACCGGGAATGATAGTGCTGTTTTTGGTCTGGGTCTTCATAATCAGGTTTATTTCGTGGTTCACTATACAAAATACGATTATATAACTTATTATCATTAAGCATATCACTTTTTTTGAGACTTGTGAGGATTTATTATCTTGGGTGATTATTTTAAATCCCTAATCAGCAATATGAAAAACACCATTTACCAGGTAGATGCTTTTACCTCGGAGCCTTTTAAAGGTAACCCCGCAGGTGTATACATAACAGATAAAATGCCTGATCCCCAAATAATGCAGGATATCGCAATGGAAATGAACTTATCGGAGACAGCATTCGTAGCACTGGCTGCAAAAGACTTTTCCATTCGTTACTTCACCCCTGTCAGCGAAGTGGATCTTTGCGGACATGCCACTCTTTCAGCCTCACATATATTATATGAAAAAGGAATAGTGAAGCCGGGCGAGATAATAAAGTTTCATTCGAAAGCGGGAGAGCTTATTATAAGGAAAACAGGAAGCAGGATCATAATGGATTTTCCTGTGTACAGCCTCAGGAAGATTGATATCCCGCCTTCATTCAAGAAAAACACTGGCCTGGATGCCCTGGAACTGTACCAGAGTGATTACGAATGGAAACTGGTCCTTGTTCAATCTGAAGAGGAAGTGACTAAAGCTGATCCCAATCCTGATGCAATAAGAAATGCCGGACTGGGAGAACTGATAGTAACCGCGGTGTCATCAAAAGCTGAATATGACTTCGTGGTAAGGTGCTTTGTTCCGGACCTTGGCATTGGCGAAGATCCCGTCACAGGATCAGCACATTGTGCCCTTGCACCATTCTGGAATATGAAAACAGGAAAAAAGGAATTCAGGTCATTCCAGGCTTCAAAAAGGACAGGTAAATTGAATGTCAAACTTGCAGGTGAGCGGGTGGAAATAGCCGGTGAAGCAGTGACAGTACTGAAAGCAGAACTCCTTGTTTGAGAATAAGCCTAATTTTAGTAGTTTTGTTCACCTGAAAAATAACTCTGAAAACCCTAATATTAACAAGACATGAAGATCACTTTAGTTGGTACCGGTTACGTTGGTCTTGTATCCGGGACCTGCCTGGCCGAGACAGGTGTAAATGTGCATTGCATAGATACAAATGCTGCAAAGATAGATAATCTGAATAAAGGTATAATTCCTATTTATGAGCCGGGGCTCGCCCCCATGCTTAAAAGGAATGTCGAAGCCGGGAGACTTAAATTCTCAACTGACCTGAAAGAAGCCATCAAAGATTCACAGGCTGTTTTAATTGCTGTAGGCACCCCGCCTGATGAGGACGGCAGTGCAGATATCAAGTATGTTCTGGCAGTGGCAGAAGAAATAGGCCGCTATATGACCGATTATCTCCTGGTGATAACAAAAAGCACCGTACCTATCGGGACGGCAGAAAAAATAAGGACGAAAATTGCTGATGAGTTGTCGAAAAGGAATGCTGTCATTGAATTTGATGTTGCCTCTAACCCCGAATTCCTCAAGGAGGGTGACGCGGTAAATGACTGTATGAGACCTGAAAGAATTATTGTGGGAACAAACTCCGAAAGGGCCTTCAGGATTATAGAAAAGCTGTATAAGCCATTTGTGCTGAATGGCCATCCCGTTATATACATGGACATACCATCGGCGGAACTTACCAAGTATGCTGCCAATGCTATGCTGGCGACAAAAATCAGTTTCATAAATGATATGGCTAACCTGTGTGAAAAGGTTGGTGCAGATATCAATATGGTGAGAAGGGGAATAGGCTCTGATTCCAGGATTGGTAATAAATTTATCTATGCAGGCCTGGGTTACGGAGGATCATGTTTTCCTAAAGATGTGAAGGCTATTATCAGAACAGCATCTGACCATGGTTAT
This sequence comes from Bacteroidota bacterium, assembly GCA_034659275.1. Taxonomy (GTDB): domain Bacteria; phylum Bacteroidota; class Bacteroidia; order Bacteroidales; family VadinHA17; genus UBA9300. Next base: position 28,792 of record JAYEGY010000091.1, read on the forward strand.
GACTTAAAAGTTATGAAGGCGGTGGATGAGGTTAATGAAAGCCAGAAAGAGTTACTCTTTCATAAATTGTATAGCTATTTCGGGAATAACATCAAGGGCAAAAAGATTGGTATCTGGGGGCTTTCTTTCAAACCCAATACCGATGATATGCGTGAAGCACCCGCATTGATACTTATCCGTAAATTCCTTGACCACGGAGCTGAAGTAACTGCTTATGACCCTGTGGCAATGGAGGAGGCAAAAAGGAGGCTGGGCAACAGTATCAATTACTCTGAAGACTCCTACGGCGCACTGGTCGATGCTGATGCCCTGGTACTCGTTACGGAGTGGAATGAATTCAGGAATCCAAACTGGACCGTCATCAGTAAAATTATGAAAAACAGGCTTATTTTTGATGGAAGGAATATTTATGAAAGGGAAATACTGGAGCAGGCAGGATTTGATTATTATGGAATAGGAAGATAAAATATGAGCAGAATACTTATCACAGGAACCGCCGGATTCATCGGATTTCATCTTGTCAGTAAGCTGATAACCAAAGGACATGAAGTGACAGGCCTTGATAATATCAATGATTATTACGATGCCAAACTTAAATATGACCGCCTGGCCGAGACAGGAATAAGAAAAGAGGAGATACAGTATAACAACTTGGTGAGGAGCCAGAAATATCCGGATTATAAATTTATCAAGCTTGGCCTTGAGGATAAGCAATCCCTTGACACTTTATTCCGGTCATCGGGATTTGATTATGTTGTTAACCTGGCTGCACAGGCAGGTGTAAGATACAGCATTGAAAACCCCATGGCCTATGTAAACAGTAACATTGTTGGCTTTGCCAACATACTCGAAGCCTGCAGGCATAATAATATAAAACACCTGGTGTATGCAAGCAGCTCTAGCGTTTATGGATTAAATGAAAAGATGCCCTTCTCAACAGAGGATAATGTTGATCACCCCATAAGCCTGTATGCTGCATCAAAGAAATCCAATGAATTGATGGCTCATACTTACAGCCATCTTTTTGCTTTGCCGACAACCGGCCTCAGGTTCTTTACTGTTTACGGTCCGTGGGGAAGGCCCGATATGGCTCTTTATATTTTTACCAAAGCCATAAGCGAAGGAAGAAAAATACAGATCAATAACAGGGGTAACATGCAACGGGACTTTACCTATATTGATGATATAGTTAACTCATTGTCCAGGATTATTGACATAATACCAAAGGGAAATTCTGAATGGTCCGGAATGAACCCCAGCCCATCTTCTTCCCCCGCTTCTTACAGAGTTTATAACATAGGTAATAACTCACCGGTTAAATTAATGGACTTTGTGGAAGCTATTGAAAAAGAAATGGGTGTTGAAGCAAAAAAGGAATACCTGCCCATGCAACCGGGTGATGTGCCGTCTACCTGGGCAGATGTCAATTCACTTATTGAAACTATAAATTACAGGCCGCATACACCCGTGAACGAAGGGATAAAGAATTTTATTAAATGGTATAAGGAATACAACAAAATAAGCTAATGGATTTACTTCAAGTAGCTATAATGGCTGCAATAGAAGCTGGAAGAGAAATTAATGAATTATATAACACAGGAGCTGTAGAAACCCGGCTTAAAAAAGACCAATCCCCTGTAACCACGGCAGACCTGGCATCCAATAAAATTATTATAGAGCACTTGAAAAGCACAGGGATCCCTATCCTTAGTGAGGAAAATAAAACAATCCCTTACAGTGAAAGGAAAGCTTGGAACAGCTTATGGATTGTTGATCCCCTGGACGGGACAAAGGAATTTCTAAAAGAAAATGGGGAATTCACGGTTAACATAGCTCTTGTAAGCAATAATGAACCCGAAATGGGGGTGATATATGTGCCTGTGACAAAGGAACTGTATTTTGGCAGTGCCGGTAAGGGGTCTTTCAAAGCCGAGCTTGAAAATGACCTTCAGGATATCGAAAGAATTATTGGAAGTGCAAAAAAATTACCTTTTGCAGGTCAGGATTCACCGAATACGGTGGCCGTAAGTCGCTCCCATATGAACCGTGACACCGAATACTTCATCCGGTCAAAATCACAGTCTGAAGATATGCCTGTATTGGTCTCAAGGGGCAGTTCATTAAAAATATGCATGGTGGCAGAAGGAAGTGTCCGTTATTATCCGCGGTTCGGACCAACCATGGAATGGGATATTGCAGCCGGGCATGCCATTGTAAAGCATGCCGGAAAAAATATATGCAGAATTAATGATGGCAAAGAGATAATGTACAATAAAGAAAAACTGCTTAATCCTGACTTTATTGTTGAATAAACTATCTTTGCTAAAAAGCACTCATCCGGGGGACAAGAGAATTTGATGATTAATGGCAGAATCACAACATAAAGAGAAAAACAATTACACGCTGACCCATCTGCGCGAACTGGAAGCAGAATCTATTCATATAATCCGTGAAGTGGCATCGGAGTTTGAAAACCCTGTGATGCTTTATTCAATTGGTAAAGATTCCTCGGTAATGGTCAGGCTGGCTGAAAAAGCCTTCTTCCCCGGCAAGGTTCCCTTCCCCTTGATGCACATAGATTCAAAATGGAAATTCAAAGAGATGATAAGCTTCAGAGATTCCTATGCAAAAAAGAATAACTGGGATCTTATAGTGCATTTTAATGAAGAAGGATTCAGGCAGGGTATCGGACCGTTTACACATGGCAGTAAGGTACACACCGATATAATGAAGACCGAAGCATTGCTCAGCGGGCTCAATAAATACAAATTTGATGCTGCCTTTGGCGGAGCACGAAGAGATGAAGAAAAATCGAGGGCAAAGGAAAGAATATTTTCTTTCAGGGATAAATTCCACCAGTGGGATCCAAAAAATCAGCGACCTGAACTGTGGGATATATATAATACGCGGGTACATAAGAGAGAATCGATCAGGGTCTTTCCCCTGAGCAACTGGACCGAACTGGATGTGTGGCAGTATATACGACTTGAGAAAATCCCCATCGTGCCCCTGTACTTTGCAAAAGAAAGACCTGTTGTTGATATTGACGGAAGCCTTATCCTGGTTGACGATGACAGGATGCCTGCCGAACTGGCAGAAAGGGCCCAGATGAAGAAAGTACGTTTTCGCACACTGGGATGCTACCCCCTGACCGGAGCTGTTGAATCGGATGCCGATACGATAGAAAAAATAGTTGAAGAGATGATGACAATTACGAAATCAGAACGTACAACAAGGGTTATCGATTTCGACCAGGATGCAAGCATGGAACAAAAGAAACGCGAAGGTTACTTCTGATGGAATATTGGAATATTGGAATAGTGTATATGGATACTTACTTACCCATTATTCCATCATTCTATCATTCCATCATTCCAATGTAAAATAGGAGCAAGAAATTAACAAACTTGTACCGAAAAGAATGAGTGCAGAAAAGTTGAACATAAAAGAGTTTCTTGATCAGGACGAAAAAAAGGATATGCTCCGTTTCCTGACGGCCGGATCGGTGGATGATGGGAAATCAACCCTCATCGGTCGTTTGATGTTCGACAGCAAGAGACTTTATGAAGACCACCTGTCAGCATTAATAAAAGACAGTAAGAGAGTGGGCCACGCAGGAGAAGAAATAGATTACGCCCTCCTCCTTGACGGGCTGAAAGCTGAACGCGAACAGGGAATAACTATAGATGTTGCTTACCGGTACTTCTCAACCAATAAAAGGAAATTTATTATTGCTGATACCCCGGGCCATGAACAGTATACCAGGAATATGGTTACCGGTGCCTCCACGGCAAACCTTGCCGTAATACTTATAGATGCAAGCAAAGGTGTTATAACCCAGACCAAAAGGCATACATTTATTGTGTCATTACTTGGTATAAAGCATATTGTTCTTGCTGTTAATAAAATGGACCTGGTTGGCTATGATGAAGCTACTTTCGATAAGATTAGCAGTGACTATAAAAAATTTATAACACAATTAGACATTCCTGACGTAGAGTGCATTCCCCTCTCGGCATTAAAAGGAGATAATGTAGTGGATGTTTCTGACCGTATGAAATGGTATCATGGTAAGAGCCTGATGGAATATCTTGAAACCGTTCATGTTAGCAGCGACCATAATTTCGATGATTTCAGGTTCCCGGTGCAATACGTTGCGCGGCCCCATAAAGATTTCAGGGGATTTGCAGGAAGAATAGCTTCCGGCTTAATAAAACCCGGTGAAGAGGTAATGGTTTTACCCTCCATGAAAAAATCAAGGGTGAAGGCAATCGCCACTTATGACGGCGACAAGAAAGAGGCATTCCCTCCTCAGTCTGTCACCATAACCCTGAAGGACGAGATTGATATATCCAGGGGCGAGATGATCATACATCCGGATAACGCACCCAAGGTCGACAGGCATTTTGAGTCGATGCTTGTATGGATGGATGAGATAGCGATGGATGTCTCCAAGACATTTTATATTAAACATAATACCAACACTTCGCGTGCCCGCATTGATACAATACAGTATAAGATTGATGTTAATACCCTGAAAAGGTTGAAAAAGGACAAATTCATTCTTAATGATATAGGTCGCGTGGTAATCACTACCAACAAACCATTGTTTTTTGACCCCTACAGGAGAAACAGGAACACCGGTTCCTTTGTGTTGATAGATCCTGTCACTCATAATACATGTGCGGTGGGTATGATCCTTGACAAAAGAGCCAGTGATAAATTACCTTCCAGGATAACAGATATCGACAAGGAAAAAATACGCAGTGGTAAGAGCCTTGTTACTGAAGAACAGCGTGTCGGCCGCAATGGTCATAAAGGAGGAACAATATGGATTACCGGACTGCACGGCTCAGGTAAAAATGACCTGGCCTACACACTGGAAAAGCACCTTTTTGATATTGGAGCATCCGTAGTATTACTGGATGGCAGCACGGTACGAAGCGGCCTGTCCAGGGAGCTTGACTACTCCCCTGCCGACCGCGCCGAGCACCTGCGTCGGGTTGCTCATATAGCACGCATCCTGAATGACCAGGGCATAATTACTATCTGCTCATTTATATCACCAAATGAAAATATCCGCAAGCAGATAAGGGAAATAATAGGCAAGGAGCGATTTATCCTCATACATATGGATGAAAATATCGATTATTGCAAAGCCAATAAGCCCGACCTGTATGAACAGGCCGACAGCGGTCAGATATCAAATATGCCGGGAGTGGATATTGATTACGAAGAACCTGAAAAACCGGATTTTGTTTTAAATCATAAGAATGCTGAAAGCAACCTGCTTAAGATAGTACACACAGTGTACCCTGAATAAATTTATTAACCAGGTTCCCACCCGGGTTCATAATCACGGCTCATGAGTGCCATTGCTTCCCTGTCCTTCACTACATTACCTGTTTCAGCATCTACTTCAATCATTCTCCCTGCCTTCTGGGATATATTACCGAGGTGGCACAGATTTACACTTATCGCTCCATCGTTAATTGGTGCATGCAGTGCGGTTCCTTCCCGCACAGCCTCGAGGAAGTTATACATGTGAAGAACATCAAGGCTTCCTGAGCCCCTGGTGCCTGTTGTCTCACTGGTTCCTGTTTCCTCTTTCTTTTCAAGCAGTTCACCCGAGAGATCATACATCTCATAACCGTTCCGGTGTAAAATAAATGATCCTTCCGTGCCCTGTATCAGTGCACCCCTTCCCATATTATAATCCTTCATGCCATTGCAACTCTTACCTTCCCAGGTTATAAGCTTATCATCGCCATACTGATAATTGACCACCTGTGTATCATAAAATTCCCAATCATCATCCCGGTAATGTAAGCGGCCACCCATTGATGACACTTTATCAGGATAATCAACACCCAGTGCCCAGCGGCATACATCAACTTCATGTGTGGCATTGTTGAGTAGTTCACCCGTTCCCCACCGCCAGAACCAGTGCCAGTTGTAATGGACTATATTATCGCGGTAGGGAGTACGTGGTGCCGGTCCCTGCCATAGTTCCCAGTTCAGCCACCCGGGCACAGGAACTTCTTTCCCTACCCCTATAGGACCCCTGGTATTGGCATACCATGCTTTACCGAAATAAGGTTTTCCTATATCACCCTTTTTGATTCTTGCTACGGCTTCAATGCTTGTGGGGGCAGAACGTTGCTGGTTTCCCATCTGTATCACCCGGCCTGTCTTCCTGTATACATCAACAAGCAGCTCATTCTCACGAATATTATGACTGGATGGTTTTTCCAGGTATATATGCTTGCCCGCCTGTGCTGCCCTGATAGCCATGGGAGCATGCCAGTGATCGGGCGTAGCTACGGTAATTGCATCCACCGACTTTTCATCCAGCAGTTTTCTTATGTCTTCGATACCTGACGGCTTACTACTGTTAATATTGTATACCTCTTCTATACCTTTACTTATTGCCCTGCTGTCAACATCACATATATGAGATATTTCAGTCCCTGTACAAGCAAGTACGGCATGTATATTGGCAAGTCCTCTGCTGTTTACACCAACAGCGGCAAACACAAGTTTATCGTTTGCACCTACAATCCTGCGATAACTTGCAGCACTTAAACCCATCCCTCCAATGGTAAGACCTGCAGTACCCAGGGCACTCTTTTTAATAAACTCTCTCCTGTTACTGTTCATAATAGTATTTTATAGTTCTTTTATCTTGATATTTCTGAATGACACTTCAGTACCATGATCCTGCAATAATATATGACCTTCTTCATCTTCGCCGAAAGCCGGAACATCACTGAATTTACTTCCTGCAACCAGCTTCCTCCATTCTTCAGTGCTTCTCTCATATTGAACTGTCATCTGGTTATTAAGCCAGTGTTCCACATGCTGTCCTTTGACCACTATTCTTGCCCTGTTCCATATACCCGGTCCATTGTTCCTCGGCTTAATGGGTTCAATCAGATCATACAAGCCCCCTATCCTCTCTTTGCCCGGGAGACCCGGCATGAAAGTACTTTCATCAATTATCTGGTATTCGCATCCGATGTTATAATATGGATCATTCTCTTTATCACCGCTGACAAAGTATTTTATTCCGCTGTTACCCCCGGTATGATATTTAAAATCAAGAATAAGTTCAAAATCCCTGAAAATATCTTTTGTGATTATGTCTCCTCCCGGACCTGTTCTTCTCAGCTCACCATCTTCAATAATCCACCCTTGTTCAGGGAATAATTCTTGATTAACCGACCGCCATCCCGTGCTTGTGCTGCCGTCAAACAGTAGTCTCCACCCCTCCTCCTTTTCCCTGATGCTCAATGCATTTACCAGGTAACTGTTCTGTGGTATAGCTTTGCTATAAGGAGTGGCATATGATTCTGCGTTATCTGCTATAATCCTCATATTCTTCCATATGACTTTTTTCCCCACCTTAGTACTGTCATTTCCTATACCGTGTACCTGGAGGCCAATAAAACCAGATGCTGTCATGTCATCCACCAGGTCGGCACAGGGAATGCCATTGCACCATGTACGTATGCTGTTACCTATGGCCTCCACCCTGAAATGATTGAATTCACCATTAATAAATGCTTTCTTACCTTCAGGATTACGATCGAGCGGATATAACCACATCCGCCTGGCTTCATCGTAGATACCCCCCGACCATGCCCTGTCAGACGGATCAATCTCAACCTGGTAACCATGTACCCTGCCGTTTTGGTACTCAGGCAGGCTATGACTTCTTACCTGAACACCCGAGTTCATTTCCGGATCAACAAGCACATCAAATTCAAGAATAAAATCCCCATAATGCTGTTTTGTGCAAAGGAATGAATTTGGCGAATTAAGAACACTTATCCCTTCAATTGCCCCGTTAACGAGCTGGTAATCGGCATTTCCGTTAAGTTGTTCCCAGTTATCCAGGTTATCACCAATAAGGTTGATCCATGGCTCCCTGTGCTCACAAGAAGTTATTATTAACAGGAGCATAAAAATTACGATTGTTGAATTTTTCATTATTTATTGCTTTTTTTTCTGAATGGAAGTATCAGTACATAAATTATTAACCTTACCAGCCACAATAAAACATAGAATACCAGGGTCAATATAAGCACGACATGCAGCTGGCTCAACATTTCAATCCATCGTGTATCATGTTTTACTATACCTATCAGGTTAGCTATTACAGCAGCGAGAAAGAGTGCTGCAAGTATAATAAGTTCTCTTTTAATCCACTTTCCTTTTATCACCAGGTCTTTCATAATCACAGTCTTTATAAGATATATTCTTCAGGGAATGTTATCAGTTCACCTTTTTTTATTGCCTCATTTCCAAGTACTGCAGCAATGGCTGCATAGTATGCTTCGCGTAGCAGGGTATCACTATGGCGGCTCTCCCTTATCATCTGTGCAAATCCCTCCATCTCAAGAGCCGTTCCATCATCTTCCAGATCCACCTCGTAGATATATTCCCCTTTGCCTTCGACTGCTGTTTCAGGTATCCAGCTTTTACCGCCCAAAGGCAGGGGGTCAAATATTTCATGTTCAATATTATTCAGAAGCTGGAGGATACCGGGTGCCGGTGGTGGATTTTCGGAATACATCTTCCCCACTTCAAGCTCCATGGTTCCACGGGGTCCCATTATTTGTTCTTCGTAACCATAATGAGCATTACTTATCATTGAATCATAAATAAGTGATGATCCATCAGGATATTCATACACCATATTGACATTGTCAAAAACTTCCCTCCCATCATGCCAGTAATTAATACTGCCCGTCCCGGTCACTGCCCTGGGGAAATCCTTCTTAATGAAATTTGCAACCTGGATCTGGTGGCTACCCAATTCAGTCATCAGGCCTTCAGAATATTCCCAGTAAAGTCTCCAGTTTATCTTTCTCTCAAGTCCCGGTTCAGGCACTTCCCTGCGCCAGTCATTATTTCTGTGCCAGTAGGCCCTTATCTGGGTAATATCCCCAAGCTGTCCCCTGTTGATCATCTCAAAAGCTTTCAGGTATCTTGGATTAAACATTCTCTGATGCCCTATGAGCAGCATCTTACCTGTCTCACGCTGAGCATTATACATTGCCAGGCATCCTGCAGGTGTTTTAGCCATTGCCTTTTCACAAAATACATGTAAACCTGCCTTCAGTGAGTCAATTGACATTATTGCATGCAGGTGCAATGGTGTTGCAATTATAACTCCGTCAATATCGCCTCTTTTAAGCAGATTCCTGTAATCAACAAAAGCTTCAGCCTTGCCCCCGGTCATCTGCACTCCCTTATCCAGGTTAGGCGGGTAATTGTCACACACGGCCACTATTTCAATTCCTGGAATCAGGTTTATATGGGTCATCAGGTACTGCCCCCGTGAACCACTGCCTATAATACCCAGTCTTACGGTATCAGCCACATTCTCCTGGTCTCCGGCCAGTGCCCTTACATCAGGGAAATGAGACCCAAGGAACAAACCTCCTGTAAGAAGAGCGGTCTTCTGCAAAAAGATTCTTCTGCTTTGTTTATTGGTCATATGATTAGAAGTAATGTTAATATGTAAATATAAACTGAAGGGAACAATTATAAAATTTCCTTCACTGCAAATTTCTTACTGTCATCATATATTACTGCAAAGGCTTCTTTACCTGTTCTGTCAAATTCTTCAGAAAGACAATCCGGGTCGATTAAAAGAGAGGTGGAAAGGACCTCTGCCTCAAGAGGATCATCAGAAATAAATGATACTGTTATTGGATCATCAACTGTTTTGCCCGTACGCGGATCAATGATGTTACGGGAGGGTCTGAATATGCCGGAAGCATCAACAAATCCTGTGCCCGATGTTGAAATACTTTTATCATTAAGCCTGGCTACCCGGGCCACTGATTGCTTATTAAATAGTCCCGAAACTGCTACAGGCCAATGATTGCCATGGGGATGTGAACCCTTTGCAAGTATCGTGCTTTCTCCAAAGCTTATAAGAGCATTTACTATGTTTTCAGCAACTAATATTCCATTTACACTATTCATAGCCAGCCCCTTACCAAAGCCACCGACATCTATTTTCACATGTTCACCATGGTATCTTATTGTTCTTTTATCCTCATTGATTTCAACCAGTTCCATTCCTGATGATGCGAGTAAGTTATTGACATCTTCCTCTTCATTTTTTCCCTTCCCGGCGGTATAGCCTGTTAATACCGCTCTGCCGGGATCAAAAATGCCACCGGTTAATTTATAATATTCGAAGCACAAACTGACAGCTTCAAAAAGGTCCTGACTTACTGAAGCATCCTTCTTAAGGGCGGTCCTGTTAAGTATTGACAGTTCACTGTCAGGCCGGTATATACTTAAAACATTTTCCAGTGTGTCAAGATCATTTTTGATAAGGGCAGCGAGCATATCCGCATGTTTATCATTAACATCAATGAATACAGCATCCAGGCGGGTTCCCATGGAAAAGAAGTTTCTGTATTGTGTATTCATTATATTATTATTTATCAATGCCCTTACACCTCATCCGGCAAAGAACAGATAACCTATAAATATGGCAGCTGTTATCCCGGCAAAGTCGGCTATGAGACCGCAGGTCACAGCGTGCCTTGTATTTCTTATACCAACCGATCCAAAATATACTGCAATTATATAAAAGGTGGTATCTGTTGCTCCCTGCACAGTGGAAGCCAGCCTTCCCACAAAAGAGTCAGCACCATACGTACTCATTGCATCGACCATCATTCCCCTGGCGCCGGCACCACTGAGTGGTTTCATCAGGGCGGTTGGCAGGGCACCGGTGAATCGTGTATCTATACCCAGACTGTCAAGGGCGTATTTTAATCCATCTATCAACACATCCATGGCTCCCGAAGCCCTGAACACACCAATTGCAACAAGTATAGCAACAAGGAAGGGTATTATCCTTATAGCTATTTTAAAACCATCCTTGGCCCCTTCAATAAAAGTCTCATATACATTTATCTTTTTTAAAAGGCCCAAAACGATAAAAGCAATTATAATAGAAAAGAGTATAAAATTGGCTGCAAAAGTTGAAATCTTTGTTATATCTTCTTTCGGCAATGTGCTGAAATACCATATTACTCCTATTATGAATGCTGTCATACCACCCAGGTAAGCCAGTATCACTTTATCAAAGAGCTTTATCTTCTGTACTACCGATACTGCCACCAAACCTGCAATGGTGGAAAAGAAAGTGGCCAGCAGGATGGGAATAAATATGTCGGCCGGGTTTGAAGCACCCAGTTGAGCCCTGAAAACCATTATGCTCACCGGTATTATTGTCAGGCCCGAGGTATTCAGGACAAGAAACATAATCTGGGCATTGGAAGCCGTATCCTTTTTTCTGTTTACTTCCTGCATCTCACCCATGGCTTTCAGCCCCATGGGTGTAGCTGCATTGTCCAGGCCCAGCATGTTGGCAGCCAGGTTCATGATAATGGAACCATAGGCAGGGTGGCCCCTTGGCAGTTCTGGAAATATACGGCTGAAGAATGGTCCAATAGCTTTTGATAATATCTTCACCAAACCTCCTTTTTCTCCTACTTTCATCAGTCCCATCCATAAGGTCAGGACTCCTGTAAGGCCCAGTGATATTTCAAAGCCTGTTTTTGCACTGGCAAAGGTTTCATTTACCATGTCAGAGAACACCTGGGTATTACCCGTAAAAATCAATTGCCCGAGGGCGAAAAGGAAAGCAAGAACAAAAAAGGCTATCCAGATATAGTTCAGGACCATCTAACTAGAGTTTGCAGCGAAATTAATAATATTTCCAGTGTCGCGCTTTAATCCCGGGTGCACGTATACCCAGACCGTATTACCAATCCATTTGTCCAGGCTTACCCCGTCAAATAAGGCAACAAAGCCGTCCGCTCTCTCTCCTTCAGAAAGTATATATTTATCTGTTGGCCCGGGTGCTTCCCCTTCATCTGCACCTGAGATTGATTCTTTTAAAGAGTCGAGTTTTTCTTCCAGTAATTTTTTCTGATTATCAGTTAACGCATGGGGTATAATTTTTTGAAGCAGGCTCAGCTTACTTTCAGCAGTTATATTTGCATTGTACACTTTATCAATGTAAGCAAAGAAAGCCCTGTCGGAATAATTCTTATTCCCTGATGCACAAATATCATAAAGGGCAGCTGAGGCCTCATATCCATTCCATTCGGTCAAAGCATCAAATGTTACAGCCCTCATCTCCGCATCTCCTTTCTCAAATGCCTGACTGACAGTTTCCAGTGCTTTTTCGCCACCCAGTTCAGCCAGTACGGGGATAAATTTTTCTTTCTGTTCCGTATCTTGCATTGCTTTAATTATCATGGCAGTTCTTTCCTGCTTATTGCTGATTTTCTCAGCAGCTGCCACAAGAGCGTTCTGTATATGTTCTATCTCATTTTTGTCTGTCGTATTCAAAAGAAGATCGATCAGTTGTTCCTGGTTTTCTGGTCCGGCCAGTGTTTTTAACTCAGAAAAGGCAATTGAGCGGAGCGTAGGATCAGTAGATGCAGTATATTTAAAAAGGGTATTGAAAAACCTGTTCTCACCTCCCTCGGCCAGGAGTATAAGAAACGTTCCTTTTGTATGATTTCCTGATCCGTCAAGGGCATCGGCTATCATATCTCTTCTCCTGGAATCAAGAACTGTCCGGAGAGCATGATAACCAGCCAGCTGGTCATCAGCTGTTTGATACGATCTTAAATAATCCATAAGTTCCTTGACAGATTCTCTCCCCTGCAATTTTGCCAGTGCCATCGCTGCCTTTACCCTTAGCTCTGGCGAGGAACTGAACAGGGCATCTTTAACTGAAGGTACAGCCAGCACATCACCCCTATTACCCAACATTTCAATTATCTCGGCTTTTTGTGTATAGTCAACAGCCTGTAACATGTTAATCCATTTTCGCGTTGCCGCCTTACCGGGTATCTCTCCTGCCAGGTTCAGGATGGCTTTTCTGTATTCAAGGCCCCCGCTACGGAAGCCCGTAAGTAAGTATTCAATGGCCTCATAGCCTTTGTAGTGAACAAGGGCTTCAAGGGCAGCAGTCTTATATTGTACGGTCGCATTACCGAAGATGTCCCTGCATATTTTCTCCATTGTCCTCACTTCACCTTTATCCCATAAATTTCTGGCATATTGAACCAGTGAGGCTGTTGCCCCTGCCGGATCCCAGGCATAAGAGGCATCAGCAGCAGCAGAAACAAGTATCTCATACACATTTTTATGCGCGCTTTCAGCCATAGCATTAAGAGCCGCAGCTTTTGTACTTTTATCACCTGACATATACCAGTAGAGATACTCATTTACAGCCTTGTCAGACTTCATCGCTGCCAGTGTATTCATTACTGATTCCACACAGGGCAGTGTTTTTATCTGGAGGCTCATTGCCAGGATATCCTCACTTTCAGGCTCATCACAGGCTGCAATTACAGCCACTGCAGGCTCACACATATCCTCATCTGTTAAAAATCCCGATGCAAATTCAACAGATTGTTTTGCTCCTATATACTTGAGCTGTGAAAGGAAGAACGACCTGACCATGGGATATCCTGAAGCAAGAACAGCATCAATGCACTCTGATTCCCATGCATATTTTTCGTTATCATGACCATAATCTGAGAGGTAGCGCGAGTAACTCTCTACAGCAAATCGTGCCTTTGTATCATCCCCACCGCCCGGTGGCACTATCATGTCAGTTATCATTTGTCTTCCTTCCGGGCCCATGTTGCTCATCTCCTGCATCTGTTTTTTCAGGTCAACAATATTATTAACCGGCATCATGGCAAGAAGATCAGCCACTTTTGTCTTTGTCGTTCTCCTGTCCTGGGCATGTCCCAGTAATGAACTTAAAATAAGAATGGATATTATAAATATTTTTTTCATAGCATACCGTTTTAGATTGTCCATGGACCTCTCATTGGTTGGTTAATTAACCTGTTAGCTCCTTCATCATCAACAAACATCTGTTTTACAGGATCATAAGTAAGATTACGACCCAGTCGTACCGCTATAACCCCAAGATTCACTATTGTGGCCGACCTGTGGCCATTTTCTTCATTCAGGGCAAATTTATTTCTCGTTCGTACAGACTCGCTGAAGGTAGTAATCTGCGGTTCAGGTTCCGGCTGGCTGTCAATCAATTGCTGAACATCAGGTATCGTTGATCTGAACCCCTTGTATACCTTCCCATGGGGTCCTTCAAGATAGGCCGCATCTTTGTCAGCATTTGCCCCATCAAGTATTATCTTACAGCCGTCTTCATAAGTATACTCTATCCTCCTCCATGATCCAACAGCATCATAGTGTTGTTGAGGAGCGTCAACCTCTATATATACGGGGCTGGTATTGTCTTTACCAAGCATATATTGAACAGGATCGAGATAATGCTGTCCCATGTCTCCCAATCCTCCCCCGTCATAATCCCAGTAGCCACGAAACTTAGAGTGTACTCTTTCGGAGTTATATGGTTTATATGGGGCCGGTCCCAGCCAGAAATCGTAATCAAGATGATCGGGTACCAACATAGGTTCCAGGTTATATTCACCGCTCCAGTAAAACTTCCAGTCAAAGCCTGTTGTGCCGCTTATTGTAAATTTCAAAGGCCAGCCCAATATGCCACTGTCAATCAATTTCTTCAAAGGCTTAACAGTAGTGCCCAGTCCATAAAATTGGTCTCTGAACCTGAACCATGTATTCAACCTGAACATACGGCCATATTTTTTAACCGCCTTAACAACTTCTATTCCTTCACCTATAGTGCGTGTCATGGGTTTCTCACACCATATATCCTTGCCTGCCTCAGCAGCCATTTTTGCCATTATTCCATGCCAGTGAGGTGGTGTGGCGATATGCACAATGTCAATATCCTGGCGGGCCAGCAAGTCCCTGAAGTCATGATATGAGTCAACACCTTCCCCTGCCTGCTCAACTGCAATATTAAGATGATTTCTGTCAACATCGCAAACGGCAAGAACGCGTGTTCCTTCATACGGTATATGACCTCGGCCCATATTACCCACACCTATGATCCCTTTTGTAAGCTGATCGCTGGGTGCAGTGAAGCCCTTGCCTCCAAGTACGTGCCTGGGGATAATGGTAAAGGCAAATGCTGCAGCTGCAGATTTCTTGATAAAATCCCTCCTGCCTGATTTATTCCTGTTCATATATATTAGTTTATTTTAAAGTTAGTCAGTTTAAGATGTCTTCAAGGATAATCCGAGCAGTTACCCTCTTTTGCCAAAAGGCAATTTACAAAAAAGGATTTTTATACGCTAATTAAATAGGCTGAGGCTGAGGCTGAGGCTGAGGCTGAGGCGGACACGGTAAGGCCAAAGTAAAGGAGAGATGAGTTTTTCCAACCATTTTGAAATGGTATTCTCTATCCGACTAACTGCTTTTAGCAAAGGTTATGAATGTCGAATATCGAATTTCGAATATCGATTGCAGAAGTAAGCTGGCGGACGAGTGATTCTAACTCGACGAATAACTGTTCTAAATAACCCATCATTCCATCATTCCATCATTCCATCATTCCATCATTCCATTGAAGCTTCATTTAACAAATGCCTTTACTACAATGGCCGGCCGATCCGATTGGTTAATAAGAAGATATTCTTTTGCAGCAGCCGGAACGATAAAAGTTTCAGCGTAGTTAAATGCCATCCTGATGCCATGCAATGTTTCAAGGATAATATGCTCTCCTTCAACCAGGTTCAGTACATGACACTTATTTTCGGTTCGTATTAATACACGTTTATTGAATTTATACCTGTGAACATCATAAAAATGAGTGGGATGTGTTTTAAGATGTTCAAGCTCCCAATCATCACCACTGGCAATAATCTCGGGTTTACAAAGCAACTCTTCTTTTACCGTTTCCCCTTTTCTTTCAAAATAAAGGTTTTGCATAGCCCTTTCAATATTCAGGGACCTGGGCTTCCCATCCAGGTCAGGCCTTAGCCAGTCGTACATCTTAAAAGTAAAAATATAAGGTGTGGAACTGATCTCAAGTACCAGGTTATTCCTCCCCGATCCGTGAACGGTGCCGTACGGTATCAGGAAAAGATCATGCTTTGAAGCCCGGTGAGTCTGGACATGTTTTTCAATATCAAGGGGAACAGATTCATTGTAACTATGTTCTAGTTCACGCCGGAATTGTGCCGGATCAATATCTTCATTAAAGCCCAGGTAAATTAAAGCATCATCTTTGGTATCCATCACATAGTATGCTTCCTCCTGGGTAAAATTTTCATCGAATTCGTTCATTATATATTCAGGGCGCGGATGACATTGTATTGAGAGGTTCCCGCCATTATATGTATCCAGGTAGTCAAAGCGTATAGGAAATTC
>JAYEGY010000092.1:0-44976 GCA_034659275.1 Bacteroidota bacterium
GAACTTTATCTTAAAATCTTCAAAGGCTCTCATATGCTTTTTTTATTAAATTTACAAACAATCATGTACCTTTAAAAGACAATATTCGTTTAATTATCAACATTTTATACTCTATTGACAGACTCTAATTATATGTTTCGATTCATTTTCATCGAAGGAAAACTGATTATCATTCAGTATATTTGAATAAAACAGTTGCATATACCCTAATTATCCCTGTATTCAATCGGATCTTCGATAATACCTTCATCCTCTTCATCATGCGTCATTCTTCTCAAGAAATTATCGAGGCGATCCTGTACACCAACCATATATGTATAAGGTGTACGTATAGAGTGGTCGGGGTGACGGCGGTTGCCTGTTTTTTCTTCTGTAAGTATTAAATTAAAGCTGTTATTTCCTGACAATGCCATAAGAACGCCCCTTGTATAACTAAACCAGTACCAGGTGTCATCATCAATTTTAAGATAAATATCAAGCAGGTCACCCGACCGTCTTTTTTGAAATTCAATGTAGCCGTCGACGTATATATTCATTGCCTGTGTCCCGACGAAACCTATCCCGATTTTCCCTTCGGATCTATACGATTGGTATTCCTGGTTCCAGGTCAATGTCAGATCATTAAGCACCAGCTCGGGCTGAAAATCTTCAGGCATGCTACGTGTCATACCAAAAAGGTCCATATCTTCTTTAAGTGTTGCTGCTGCTTCACTTCCTATTAGGTTTTGCATTGCTTTGTTATATTCATTGCTACTGACGTCAACGGGCTCAAGTGTTGGAATAAACCTTATCTCGTCGGCCATTATCTTTAATGCTGGTTCTGAGAAGTGGAAATCCAGTGCTACTATGACATCCAGTTCCACCAGGTTTGAATCTGTTTTATGTTTGACATACCCTGCGCTGTTGATATCCAGAAGTCCGAAATCGAGACCCAGGTCAACCGGTCCCTCACTGTACACTTCGCAGGTATTGATGTCGAAAGTAATTATGCTTCCTGGCAACATAGGGTTGGCAAGTTTTTCTTTATCGGCCACCTTGTATTTACCATCTTCCTTATCATAAAAAATATAGCCGGGAGCTTTAACCAGTGGTGTATCGCTCCATGATTTTGCAGGGGACAGGAAAGCAGAATAGATATGTGTTGAATCAATGGTAATATAAGACCCGACTGTTATGAGGTTGCCGTTAATATCGCGGGGTTTTTCATCCACAGGTATCATTACGTTATCAGGCTTGATATGGCTTTCGAACCTCACTGGTGACGAACCTATATTATCACAGTTATGTACTATTCCTGCACTGCCCAGGAAATGGAGCTGTTTTACATCATTGGTGAAGCTAACATCACCCTGAAAACTGAAATTAGGGCTAAGCATAAAGTTTTCATATCCTGGGATATGGCCCCTGCCTTCAGATTGAAGAGAGTCTACGATTATTTCATCAAACTTCGCAGGCTGGATTGCTCCTGTTTCATCAATATAATCGTAAATACCACTTGCGGTATATCTTGTGCTCCTCAGGATATCAACACTTGCATCATGTATAAGATGCCTGTTATTAATTGCTATTATTGCATTTTCCAGGGGATCGGGTTTAGCCCCTTTATTTATACGCAGTGTGCCGTCTTCAGGTTGAATAAGGGCGTCAGCCACAGGGATGTAGTTTACATTATTTGCTATAATTTTTTCTTCTTCAAGCAGATATTTCCCGGTGCTTGCACTGAAGCTAATAGTGTCATTGCTCATATGTGTACTGAAGAAGGTTGGCTTTTCGAGTGCATCAAGGTTTTGCCTTAACAGTTCATCCGCTTTCATCAGTTCAGTTTCTTCTTTGCCTTTCTGGGTCATTGCCAGTACTTTCTCCTGCATATCATATTCAAAATCGGTCATCGTACATATATAATTAACTTCAGGAAACTTAACTACCGACGAATCTGTATTAAGACTGAATGTTGATTTCTGGTTCTCAAAGTCAATGTTGACACTGGCATCATCTGCTATGAAGGCAAAGCCTGATCCTGATATTGACTTCAGATTATAGCTTGCCGAATCAGAGTATATACCTGAAGGGGTAAATGAAAAGTTATTGCCTTCCAGGTATGAGTCTTTAAGGTTCATCTTACCACTGCCTGACAGTCCTGTACTTTTCAGGAGAAGTTCCCCGTCAAGGCTTGTTCCGTTATCAAACATGCTGATCGTTACATTATTTAAAGGATTAATGTAAAATTCATCACTGCCGGGATACCATTTGATATTTGTTTCATCGGCAATTACATCGGGAAAAACTGTATTGTTTGCTATTGTTATTTTTTTTGTCCTTGCCAGTAATGAATCCGGGAAAAAATTGAATTCATCGGATTCAATGGAAGCAGAGAGGTAATTCAAGCTCCCCTTGCTTTTCATGCCCCGGTTACTCATTTCGATGGTGTTGAAGACCCTGGCTTTGCCTTCGTACACGGAAATGCCTTCCTCCGGGATATTATATGTGAAGCCGAGGGAATTGTCATGTTGAAGGGTAAGCATCTGAGCCATTGGTTCAATTATTTTGCCCCCGTAGAAAGTACCTTTAAGGTCAAGGTCCGATGGTCTAAGCCTGTCAGTATTTTCAAAGGTGAAAGGTTCAAGTTTGAAGTAATAATCTGATTGTGGGTATACACCTTCGAGGTCAGGTATCTTATCGTAAAAAACATAGGATTCACTGTATGCGTAGAATATCGGGTACTGTTCCAGGCTTGCCAGGCCTGATTTATTGTTTGGATGATCAATAAGAAGGTCTGCATTGGTCATCTGGATAAGATCTTCAATTTTCCTGGCTAGTGCACGTCCGCGTTCATCCACTTCATCTGTTTCAACAGAGAGCATAATGGAATCAACCCTGTTAAGTTCAATTTTAAAAGAATCGTAGTCAAATTTAAATTCGTTACCAAAAACTGTAATCATGCCAGCCTGGACAACACCGTTGAATTCAAAAGCCCTGTTTTTCTCGAGCTCAATGCTCCGGTCGTATGGATAGATACGGACATTTTGCGAGTCACTAAGAAAAATCCCCGGCACTCCTTCAATATTCATCTTGTAGTTATGCATATCAAGTGAGGCATTATCCAGGGGATTTCTTGTTTCACTGAAAATGCTCATAACATCATAATCCTTATTTTTCCCGAAAGCGTTTATATAGTCATACAGTTTTTGTTTTATTGTAACTTCATTATTAACCCTGTCAAAAAATAAGAATCCTTTGTTGGTCAGATCCACGCACAGGGCCATTACATATTCGCCGGGTTGGTTCATCCACTTTGCCAGTTCGTCAACGGGGAATGTTTCATTATAGTACCATTCTGCAAATTTTTTAAGCCTGAGAAGAGGATGGTAGTCATCGATGCCCATCAATTTAAGGAACTCCTGTTCACTGAAATATGAAGACGATTCGAAATATGCCTGTCCGATACTTGCACCCCTGGATCTTGAGAGTGTAATAATTGATTCATCCATATCCCAGCTTAAATAATCGAAATACATGTCCATCTTATGGTAAGAGTTGAAATAGGGGCTTTTTGATGTGGGGAATCTTGATTTAAATGTGTTAAGTTCCCTTTCGGGCACGTTAAAACTGAAGGCGATATCTGAATGAAAAATAGAATCTTCATCAAGGTATAGTGTGAATGAGGTACTCTGGGTCTGGATACTTTCCTTATTAAATATGAAACTTTGTGCTTCAGCTTTCACCCGGAGTGTATCATTTCTGTACATTTTCATTATAGCCGGCTGGTAAGCTTTGCCTGTGCTATTAACAATGGCACCTTCGAATCTCAGGCCACCAATGAAATCTATGTCTTCATACAGGTCTTTCAGGAAAAATGTCTTCTGGTATGTTTCAAATTTCGGGTATCGTGCATTTTCAGGCTTGCTTATATGCATTGCACGGTCACCGAGCTTACCATATACAGGCTCGTCAAAGTATGTGTCATTAGTAAATAAAACCGAGTCCATCTCAAAAGAAGGCGTGGTAAGGTCAATTGAGTAGGATCCTAACGTAGCATAAACATCATTGGCAGGATATCCTGCTTTACTCCAGTTAATGACTCCGCCTTCCCCTTGCCATATTTTTGAAACCGGGTTATATGATCCCCTTGTATCATAAATTATTGTACAGTCGCGTTGGACATAGCATATAATGTCAGATTCAGGTATTGTAACAGTAAAAGCAGAATCGTTGCTGAAAGCAAACCTGTTACTTGTTGTTTTCCAGCTTACACTATTCGTACTGTGAATGATATTTTCCCTGATCAGCCTGGAAGCTGATCTGATAAATGAAGCAATATCGCTTACCCTTATGTTGGGATCCTGTGCAAGATCAACCAATCCTTCCAGCCATATGTTGAATTCTTCAGTATCAACATCATAATCAATGAAAGTCATAAGGGTATTAATAAAATCAACGAAGTGGGGAGTGGGCCTCAATCTTTTGCCCTCAATATTTTTTGATGCAGCTATAATAAGATTCCTTGAACCGGGTTTGATCAGCGTACTGTCCCATGCTGTAACAAAGTCATTAAGCAAGGACGATTGATCTTCATTGAGATTTGGACCCATAAAATCGATCAATTCCCTGCTGAATGATTCCATCTCTCCTGAGAATGATGATCTTACCTGGGCATCAATAGTGGAATTTAATGAAAATAAAAAGCTTAATACTGTTATGATCAGTACCTGTTTCATTTTCCGGGAAATGTGTCAATTATTTTACAGAAATCATCTTCTTTCAGTGAAGCTCCACCTATCAGTCCACCGTCAACATCATTCATTGAAAATAATTCAATCGAATTTGATGGTTTACAACTGCCTCCGTATAATATAACAGTTTCTTCAGCTGCCTCTTCACTATAGAGGTCCTTAATAACTTTTCTTATGAATGAGTGCATTTCCTGGGCCTGCTCCGCGCTGGCAGTTTCCCCCGTTCCTATTGCCCATACCGGCTCATAGGCAATTATTATATTATTGAAGTCTTTTTCCGTTATACCGGTTAAGCCTTTTTTGATCTGTGTACGCACAATATCAAAATGATCTCCTTTTTCTCTTTCACTGAGAACTTCACCGCAACAGAAAATTACCCTTAGCTTATTGTTAAGGGCAACCTTAATTTTTGCATTTAGAAGTTCATCATTTTCAGAGTAATAATTTCTTCTCTCACTATGACCTATAATAACATATTCAGCACCCGTTGATCTTATCATTGATGCAGATGTTTCACCCGTGTATGCGCCCGATTCCTTGTCGGAGCAATTCTGTGCACCTAAGCTTATTTTATTAGCTTCTAATGATTCTGCAACAGGTGCAAGGTGAATAAAAGGGGTACAAAGTATAACGTCCACATCTGATTCCTCATTGTAGACCATAAATTTATCAATGGCCTTTGCCAGCGATTTACCTTCCCCAAGTGTCATATTCATTTTCCAGTTTCCGGCAACAATCTTTCTTCTCATAATAATTATTTGTCTTTATTTAGTTTACGTGCTATATAATTTGTTATATAAGAAATCAACAAAATACCTGCCATTATAAGTATAAGCACTATTGTCCTGTTCCTTTCTTTAGCAGGATATGATTCCCGGATAATTTCCGGCAGCTCGTTTCCGGGAGGCAGGTTCCTGCCTGCCCATTTCTTTGTGATAATACCTTCTTTTACTACCATAAAACCGGAATTTGAACGTATAATGGTTTTCATAGTTGTTTCGTCAACATAAAAAATCTGTAACTCCTGGGAATAGTCGTCAATAAAATCCGGGGCAGAAGATGTCAGTATATAAAAACCAATACCCTTATCCCGGCATTCCAGTCCCGCTTCAATACCTTTTTTAATGTATTCGGGGTCGGCTTCGGAGAATTTAATGCTCAGCATAAGAAGATTGAAGCCTGTATCATTCAGGATAATATCAGTCAAGTCGTGTCCTTCCGGAGTTACCAGGCTGAAATCATGTATAGGTGGTTCGTAGCCCTCTTTTATAAGTTTAGTTTTTGAATCAACAAAGGTCCATGTTGTATCATCCGATGGATAGTTTTCAAGAGTGAATTCCCTTTGTTCACCATCCTTTTCATATATAAGTGTTGTTTCATATTCATCAACGGGAGCGCCTTCGGGGATTGTCATTTTTTCATGAATATCGGTGCCCTTCCTGTATGGACGAAAATCTACTACGGGCAGATGTTTATAATTATAATGGGTGAACACTATAAATGCAGCTGTCACGATTATTATTGCCGTCCATTCAATGCCGGGTCTCGAAAGTGTTTTATATTTTTTTCTGTAAACAAAGACAACTACAACAAAAACAGAAATAATAATATTTTTATAGAATGTCTGCCAATTAGTTAGAACAAGAGCATCACCGAAACATCCACAATCTTCAACAGGATTGGCTATTGCAAGGTAAAGGGTCAGGGGAGTGAATCCCAGCATGAAAACCAATAATCCCCATGCCGCAGCTTTCATCCTTATCCCGGTTAAAATGGCGAATCCAATTATAAACTCAGAGGTACATAATATTATAGTCAGTACATAGGCCAGTGGTTCCAGTGCATCCAGGTGAAAGGCTGTAAAGTAATCAATAAACTTAAGGATCGATCCCATTGGATCAATCCCTTTTACCAATCCGGAAAAAATAAAAACCAAACCAGCAATATACCGGCTTATAATTTTAATGTAAGTCATCCTATAACATTATTTTTTTTTAATAAACTAATTATTTGAATGAATATTTCATCTGGTGATAGTATGTCCCCTGAATCTTTTGAGCAATCAATTATTTCCAGAGTATTATCACTGGATGCATTATCAATATAAACCTGCCTTACCTGCTTCTGAAATTCCAGGTTGCTTTCGTGAATGTCATTACTGCCATTCAGGTATTTTCTGTCAAATCCTGACCTGCTGTTACGTAGTTTGCTGGTAGTAAACTCAAAAGGTACATCGAGGAAAATATTAAGGGCAGGAACCGGTATGCCAAAGTGCTTATATTCAAGGTTTAAAATCCATTCTGTAAGTCTTTCTCTTTCCTGTTTATTACTGATTTTTGCGCACTGGTATGCAATATTTGAATAAACATACCTGTCGAGAAGGACATATTTCCCTTCCCGGAGCCATGAATAAATTGTATCAGAAACGTCTTTTCTGTCTCCTGCATAGAGCATGGCGACAAGGTAGGGATCCACTTCATTGACCTGGCCGAATTCCCCTCTCAGGAAGCGAGATATCAGTTCTCCGAAGTATGGTGCACTGGTTCTCGGGAAATGAATGAATTCATTATCCAGGCCTCTATCCGTGAAGTAAGTCCTGAGTTTTTCTATCTGGGTTGACTTCCCTGCGCCGTCAAGTCCTTCAATTACTACCAGTTTCATCTTATTTTCTTTTGACAGGTACAAATATAATAAGTAAAGCATATTTCTTTGAGAGATAAAGACTAAAAGAACTAACAGTGTAAAATAGATATTAACCCTGCTTGCCTGTGCTATATTTCATAATGTTGTACATATTCAACAGTAAAAGGTTTATTTTTGTCAAGTATATCAGATCTTAATACTCATCAGAAAAAAAAATATGAACAGAACAATTAATGTCAGGAACGAGTTGCTTGATTTTTCCATTCCAAGGGTCATGGGTGTTCTCAATATAACTCCCGATTCATTTTATAAAGGTAGCAGGCTCAACTCCGGCACTGAAATATTAAACAGGGCTACAGAAATGACCGAATCAGGTGCGGACATACTTGACATTGGAGGCTATTCATCACGCCCCGGGGCTGATGATATAACAGAAAAGGAAGAAATTAAAAGGATTACCCCCGCACTGGAGATCCTGCGTAAAGAATTACCCTCGGCAATTCTTTCACTTGATACATTCAGGGCATCTGTTGCCGAGATCGGAATTAAGGATTACGGAGTGGATATTATAAATGATATATCTGCGGGAACTATTGATAATAAGATGTTTGATGTTATTGAGAAACATAATATTCCTTATGTTATGATGCATATGAAAGGCACTCCCCAGAATATGCAGTATAATCCGGTCTATGAAGATATTTTGACAGAAATAATAAAATGGTTCTCTGATAAGAAGCAGGAGTTGGTACTCAGGGGTGTAAAAGATATTATTGTTGATCCGGGTTTTGGTTTCGGAAAAACAATTGAGCACAATTTTATTTTGTTAAATAACCTTGATCGCTTTGGCATACTTGATCTGCCTGTTCTGACAGGGATATCCAGAAAATCAATGATATGGAAAACACTTGGCATCAGTCCTGAAGAAAGCCTTAACGGTACCGTTGTTCTGAACACGGTAGCTCTTATGAAAGGGGTTTCAATATTGAGGGTGCATGATGTGAACGAGGCCGTCCAGGCTGTTAAACTGATAAGTCGATTACGTGGTTCTTAGTTTAAATTCACATATATTTTTTACATTTGCTTTAAAGACCCTAAATAAAAATTATGCCACCTATTACCATTCTTGATATTATTGACATTATCCTTGTGGCTTTTATCCTGTACCAGCTGTACCGTTTAATCAGGGGCACAGCCGCAATTACTATTTTCATGGGTATCTTTGTTGTATATCTCTTCTGGAAGGTGGTGGAATTATTGCAGATGGAACTCATCAGTTCAATTATGACCGCTGTGTTTGGTGGTGGTGTAATAATACTGATTATTGTATTCCAACAGGAGATACGGAGGTTCCTCCTTATGATAGGGGGTCGCTATATGGGAGGTGGAAGTTATTCTATTGAACGTTTTTTCTCAGGTGGCACCGTGGCTTCCCGCCAGAAGCAAACAGATATAGAAGAGATTATGCGAGGAGTGGAATGGCTTGTTGATTCACGATACGGGGCACTGATAGTTATTGCAAGAAGAAGTACCCTGGAATTATATTCCGAGGGAGGAGAAATCCTAAATGCACAAATAAGTGCAGAGCTGTTAAAAAGTATATTCTATAAAGACAGCCCCTTGCATGATGGCGCTGTGCTTATAGAGTCAGGTAATATATATGCTGCAAGATGCCCCCTGCCCACTACGGATAATCCCAACCTGCCGCCTCGTTTCGGCATGAGGCACAGGGCAGCTATTGGGATTAGCGAAATCACCGACTGCATAGTAATTGTTGTGTCTGAAGAACGGGGCAAAATATCCCTGGCTGAATTTGGAGAAGTGGATGAAAATGTAAAGCCGAATGATCTAAGAAAAATATTATCCGAGGAATTAATTTAATAACACTAACTTATCATGAAAAACCTGGAAAAAATTTCTGGTTTACTGATTCTTCTCATTTTAGTGTCGTGCAACGGCAGGGATGAGAAACCGAATATCATCTTTATTATGTCAGATGATCATGCAAGGCAGGCAATAAGCGCCTATGGTTCTTACAGGAACGAAACACCAAATATTGACAGGCTGGCAAGTGAGGGTATGCTGTTTGAAAATGCCTATGTAACCAACTCTATATGTGCACCGAGCAGGGCTGTAATACTTACGGGTAAACACAGCCATATAAATGGTAAGATAGATAATTCAGGTGCCAGGTTTGACAGTTCGCAGGTTACTTTTCCGAAATTGTTACAGGAAGCAGGGTACCAGACTGCAATGATAGGTAAGTGGCACCTGAGGTCACAGCCTACAGGCTTTGACTATTGGAGAATACTACCCGGCCAGGGTAATTATTATAACCCCGACTTTATTACACCTGAAGGAAAGGAAAGAATTGAAGGATATGTTACTGATATTATCACCGATCTGGCTATAGGATGGCTGGATGAAAGGGAGAAAGATAAGCCCTTTTTACTTATGTATCATCATAAAGCTCCTCATCGTGAATGGCTACCGGCAATAAGACATTACAATGATTTTGTTGGTGCAACGTTTGAAGAACCGGAAACACTGTTTGATGATTATGAGGGAAGGGGTACAGCTGCAAAAACCGCTGAGATGTCAATCCTGGATCATATGAATATGGCAGGCGATATCAAGATAAATCCCGATATATTGACAGAGCTTGGCATTGAACCGAAAAGTAACTGGGATTTCAGAGCTTTGACCAGTAAGTTTGAAAGATTTAATGAGAAACAAATGGCTGCCTGGGAAGAAGTGTATGGCCCTATGAACCTTGAATTCATGAAAGAATATCCGGGTATGGATGACAAAGACCTGTTGCGATTCAAATACCAGCGTTATATGCAGGATTATATGGCCTGCATAGCTGCTGTTGATGAGAATATTGGGCGGCTGGTAAATTATATTGATGAAAATGACCTTGCTGATAACACGATAATAGTATACACATCTGACCAGGGCTTTTACCTGGGTGAGCATGGATGGTTCGATAAGAGGTTTATGTATGAGGAATCAATGAGTACCCCATTGATTATCAGGTGGCAGGGTAAGGTGAAACCCGGCAGCCGGTCATCGAAATTGGTACAAAACCTTGATTATGCGGAAACTTTTCTGGATGCAGCAGGTATTGAATCACCTTCTGATATGCAGGGCGAGAGCATGTTGCCCCTGTTGAAGGGCGAGAATGTAGAATGGAGGGATGCTTTATACTATCATTATTATGAATACCCTGCCGTCCATATGGTAAAAAGGCATTATGGCATTAAGACAGACAGGTATAAACTGATTCATTTCTACTATGATATTGATGAATGGGAACTATATGATCTTGAAAAAGATCCCAATGAAATGAACAACGTATATGACGATCCTGCTTATTCGGATGTACGGAAAGAATTAACCAAGAGACTGCAGGAGCTGAGGGTATACTACAAAGACAAGGAAGAACTATAAACTATTAATTATGAGTTATTTAATTCATAATTCATAAATCATCATTAATACTTCTTTATTGCTTCTATGACTGCAAACAACACAACCTTGCTCCAAACCATGTCCGGTCGCCTTTAATCTGGTACCGGCAGGCACCAATTCCTTTATTCTCAAAGCTTCCGTCAGGATAAGCAGGGTAGAGAGTCAGACCTATCGATTGTGCACCGGCAGCTTTAGCAATATACCAGGCTGGCATTTTCAATAATGGCAGTGTTTCCCTTAAACCTGCCTGTTTTTTTACTGAAATCATCAACTCTGATTTTCTTAATGTTAAGTGTGTCACATATGGAGCTTTCGAGTCCGCTTACCATATATACATTTATTCTTTTTGTTTTTGAAAGAAGTGAAAGGGCTGTTCCCCCGTTACCCGAATATTTTTTTTTCAGATTATTGGAAATTTCTTTTTTGCTTCCCTTTAAGATATCCAGAAATTCATTATTGCCTAAGCCATCCCTGCATTCGCCAAGCAGAAATAAGTTCCCGCCATCCTTTACAAATGAAGCGGCATTATGCAAGGATTTATGCGTTTGTATAAAATTTATATCTTTCGGATATCCTCCGGCACTGGCAATTACATTATCATATGTAATCTCACTTGCTTTCCTGTAATGATTATCATAAACCTTACAGGCCGTGAGAAAATTCTCGTAGCTTGTGCCCGTCATCAGGCTGCATATATTACCGTTTGCATCAGGTATTCCGCTGATTATTATCTTGTCAGGCATTAATTTGTCAATTTCATAGAGATCTTCAGCTACAGGATTATCTGTTAACTTGCCGGAGCGACATCCTGGCTGGAGTTTCATATTATCAAAATCAATAAACAATTTGTGATTTAAATAAATAGACTCTCTTTTTGCCAGCCCCGGGAATAAAAGTTTTCTTCCCCCACCGTAACCTGCAAAATAATGATGTGACACAGGTCCGAAAAGTATTAATAGGTCATGCTCAAATATATCTTTTCTTACTCTCACCGTCGTGCCTCTTGATGTACGACCCAGGTATGTCATGGATTTTACATCATCACAATCATGATGAACAAATTCATATTTATTGAAAGTATCACCGTAAGAATTCAGGCTTTCTTCCCCGGTTTGCCTTGGGTGGATGCCATATGCGATATAAAATCTTATTGTATTTTTATTCAGCCCTTTTCTGTTCAGTAGTTCTATCAACCAGGGCAGGTATTTCGGATATTCGCAAACTCTTGTTTTATCGGCCACCACAATACCTGCCGAATGAATTTCTGAGTTTATCAAAGCTGACAGTTTTTCCAGGAAGATATTCTTGTCGGGTTTTTTATCAGGTGGATAGGCTCTGATAAAATGGGTATTTCCGGGAACAGGAAAACTAATATCCTGGTTTCCGTATTTTAAGCTGTGCTCCATGATTACTTAAAAGGGGCGGTCAATAATACTTAATCTTCAGGTCAAGTGTATTGTTTAAAACGTAATAGCAGGTTTCCTCACATGCTTCGGTAATAACATCAACTCGTGGCCTGGTAGCATCGACGGCTATATATTCCTTTCCGTTTTTCATCACTGATACTGTTACTGTGTATAAGGAATTCAGGGCTACCTCGTAATAAACTGAGGTGATGGTTTCAACGTTATATAATACCACCCCGTCTTCAATTTTGCCCCTGTATATTGTAACATTATAAGGAGTAAAACTACCCGGTATTGCGCCAAACTTAATCTGAAGTTTACATGTCGTGGGTTCTATCACCTTACATTGGCTGCAATCTACTGTATAGATCTCTTCGCATGCTGTAAGGAAGCAAAAGCTAAGTAAAAAGAGGAGGATCAATATTTTTGTAATTTTCAGTACCATTTTATGTCTTTTGTCGGGCTTCTCATTTTATCAAAATATACGTCATAGGATAATCCGAAGCTGAACCAGCTGGGACCGATCCTGTAAAGTTCAGTATTCATGTACTCATAACCTGCATATATATTGAATTTACCTTTATTCCATCTCAGGACAACCTGGGGCATTATTCTCAATTTGTCGGGGGGCTTGATATTGGTGCCCCTGTATTGACTTGCCATCATATACCCTGCATTGAGGTTTAGATCAATTGAAAGACTACCACTGTAGTAATCTTCCCTTAAGGTAAATTCCTTACCTACACCTGCATAGATAATATATCTCTTATCATAATACTGGTAGTAAGTATCATAAGAATCTTCGACCAGTACCTTACTGTACCTGGGTTTCAATTCAAAGCCGGCATTGAGCATCAGCTTGAGCAGGGGATCTTTAAAGCTGAGTCCTATTCTAGTATAATAGTCGCGAATAGCTGTCTTAATACCTGCCTGTATTTTAACATGGTCAAAGCTTAATCGTGCCGGTTCAGGAAAGCCTTCATCGTTTAATTCTTTAAGAATTTTTGTTCTTCCGTATTTCCGGGCTATGAGTACAGGGGAGAGTATCTCATTGCTCCTGTATATTTCAGGCTCAATTCTTGCCTTCAGGAATTTATATGCTTCGGTATTATTATTTCTTATTGCCATTTCCAAGGCATCATACTTATAATCATTAGTGGCATATAAATAAGCCCCTGCTTTCAGTAATAAACTCATCATGAGGGTGTCATTATTCTGGGCTGCGATCGTAAGAGGAGTAAAGCCTTCATTATCGGGGGCATTTGCATTTGACCCTGATTGTAGCAGCAGATCGCTTACATCCGCCTGGCCTGAATATACTGCAGCTATCAGCGGAGTGCTTCCGTCATTTGCCCTGGCTTCAATATTTGCATTGTAATACAGCAGCAGGTCACAGAGGTAAAAATAGCCGTATGCTGAAGCATAATGTAACGGGGTAGCACCGTGAGGGTCTTTGATGTTTATATCTGCTTCTGCTCTTATTAGTGCTTCTGCAATTTCCAGCCTATTATCTTTTGCAGCGATATGCAAAGCTGACTCCCCGGACTTAGTCATTATTTCCGTATCGGGATTATATTCAAGCAGGGCTTTTACAGTGGTAATATTATTATTCGCCACGGCATATATCAGGGGGGTGATATTTTGATAATCTGTGGCGTCAACATTGGCTCCCAGTTTAATAAGCCGATGTACTTCAGACGGATATCCTTCTGCAGAAGCTATCATTAAATTTATGTTCAATCCTTCGGGATAGGGAAGATAATCGGAAGTATCAATAATGGCCCGGTCATCTTGTCCTGTAGCGTTCAGGCTAAAGATTATAAATAGAAATATGAAGCTTATACCACGCAACAGATTATAATTGAAGGTTCCTGATAGCTTATTACTACAAATATAACAAAAGCTTAACATACGGAATCCGCTTATTGTATTTTAGACATATATTTTTGAAATTTGCATTGCATTGCGAAAAAGACTATCTTAAAGTAAAAGTAAACCAGCAGGATTTGATATTTAATTTAAAATAAAGGAAATGAACTGGAAAATTATACTTGAATTATGGGATTCCGAATCTTATAATAATAATATTGCACCTGTTGTTAATGAATTGGCATCAGAATTTGACAGACTGGTCGATTCTCCCCCTCCTCTGGGATATAAGCCCCTGCGGGTAATTAATGATCTGTATTATGGAATGAGGATATATACTCCTCTGGTTGAGGATCATTACAAGGTGGGATTAACGGTAGGACATCTCACTTACGGGAAGGTTGCCTACCAGTTCTCACATGTTATCAGCACAATATACAGTGATCCCCGGCAGATCACCTGGCTGGCAAATGCAATGGCGCATATGGCCTCTTTCAGGTTTCTTGATTATTTTGCCGAGAAGTGGATCGATGATTGTCCCGGAGCAGCATATGAAGGTGCATACGAAGCATTTTCATCACTTAAAACAGAAAAGATAAAAACGGCCTACCAGAATGTGGATATAATGTTAAACCTTGCCACCAATGAATGGATAAAGGAAGAGGTGAGTAAGCTGGATCAAAGTATGGATTATGCCCCGGCAGTACTCTTTGACCTGTTAGGGCTGGAACTGCAGCCCCTTTTCAGGGAAGACTATGCCTGGAGAATATTTCCCTACCTGGGTAAAGGCACAAGGACACCAATCGATGATCCCAATGACCTGCGCTGCAGGCCAAGGGCAAAACCTGATTTTGATAACCTTAGGGCTGCAGTGCCTTCCGACCTGAAAGATCTCGTTGATAAGATCTACCATCGCTTACATTAATATATTCATGCCCCTGCCTGTTAATAACTTTTATTGATTATAAAGCGTATGTTAATAGCTTGAATCGAATATTATTTGTGATTTATTATTTTTGTAGCGTATAAACAAGAATATGAGTAGACAGTATTACAGGTACATATTTATGTTTCTCATTTTTGCGGTGTTGAGTCATAACCCTGATTCAATAGGGGGTTTGAACCTTCCCGAACCGGCTTTTACCCCTCACAATGCAAGAATAAGGAATGCATTCACTGCTGACATAGATTATCAATATATAGACAGGTCTATTAATAATTTTCTTCATTACTGGGACATTAAGG
Organism: Bacteroidota bacterium; assembly: GCA_034659275.1. Lineage (GTDB taxonomy): Bacteria > Bacteroidota > Bacteroidia > Bacteroidales > VadinHA17 > UBA9300. The sequence continues at coordinate 15,368 of JAYEGY010000092.1, forward strand.
GTGCTTCAGTGGCTATAGTCCATGAGGGGAAGCTTGTTTTCGCGCGTGGTTATGGACTTGCCGATTCAAGCTGCAATATCAAGGTAGAACCTTATCATAAATTCAGAATAGCAAGCATCTCCAAACTCATCACTGCTACTGCTATCATGAAGTTGCAGTCAGAGAATAAGATTAGTCTCAGGGATAAGGTGTTTGGTGCTGGCGGAATTCTTGACGATGAATATTTAAATCCAAAGGATAATAGGGCCTATGATATTACAATTGCCCACCTCCTGGCTCATCAGGGTGGCTGGTATCACGGCTATGGCGATCATATGTTTATGCCGCATGTGGTTGCTGACTTTCTCAATAAAGACCTGCCTGTGAAAACTGAGGATATTGTCAGGTTTGCTCTGGATAAAAGATTGCATTTCACTCCTGGGAAGGGCAGGTCATATTCAAATCTGGGCTATGCAATACTTGGATTGGTAATTGAAGAAGCTTCGGGTAAGTCATATGAAGAGTATTGCAGGGATGAGTTATTTGAACCACTTGGTCTTCACGATTTTGAGCTCGCTAAAAATCTCTATTCCCAGAAAGATCCTCTTGAGGTAAGATATTACGAACCCTGCAATGCCTTACAAAAAAAATCAATCTACGGTACAGGGGAAATGGTTCCGGCATCTTATGGCGGTAATGACATTGAATCACTTGGGGGAGCTGGAGCATGGATTGCCACTGCACCTGACCTTGTAAAATTTGCCATGTCGATTGACGGTCTTAAGATAGGTGAAGATATACTGCCAGAACCATTAATAGATTTTATGACTGATCGTTCCAATGGATTTGCCCCTGTAGGATGGAAGGCAACCACCCAAAATGGATACTGGTGGAGGACAGGTTCCTTTGCAGGCACCTCGGCTATGATTAAACGGTTGCCAGACGGCACAATATGGGCTGTATTGCTAAATACCAGCACATGGAAGAGCTCAATGTTTACCAATGATATAAACCTCCTGATGTCAAGGGTAATAAGAAATACAGATTCATGGCCTGATATTGATCTTTTCTCATATTCATTACCAGTACCTGTTGAACCACTTCCGGGGGTGGACTGATTATAGTATTATACATATTTGCCTATGTGCTTTACAGTAAATGTTAATATTGTAAAGGAAGAACTGGAAAAAAGATTCAATACTTCTTTCATTGATCATGAAAACTACCGGCCCAGCTATTATTATAATGCTCATGCCCTCCCAGAATTGCCGGTTGTTGGTCATTTCGATAATGAATACAACATAAGGTTAATGAAGTGGGGTCTTATACCGGGGTGGGTTACAGAAGGTGAAGAAGCACAGGAAATAAGATACATAACCTTTAATGCCAGGGCTGAAACGCTGGCAAACAAAGCTTCTTATGCTGAGTCTTTTAAAAGAAGGAGATGTATAGTACCGGTGAGAGGATTCTATGAATGGCAACATAAAGGCAAAGACAAAATACCCTGGTATATATATCTTCCCGATAATGAAATAATGACACTGGCAGGCATTTATGATAACTGGAAAGATCCTATAACAGGTGATAAGCTATTTACTTTTTCGGTTATCACTTCAAATGCAAATAAACTTCTTTCAGAGATACATAATTCAAAAAAACGGATGCCCGTAATACTCCAGGATCATGAAGAGCAAAGATAGCTGGATGGAGATACCGGGCACGAAGAACTTAATACGATACTGGAACCTTACCCCGACGATAGTTTGAAAGCTCATACTATAAGTCCGCTAATTAATAATACCCGTATAAACAGGAATACACCGCAGGTGGTGGAACCTTATACATATCCTGATCAATCAACTCTTTTCTGAGCAAGATATATGCAAATAGTCTTCTTTTAAATTGGTAATTAGCACCCTCTTTATATATTTTATTGAGAGGCTTGTTTTTTTATTATCTGCCAGCATCACTGTGCTACGAATTGATATGTGATGGTCCCTTCCTGCTTTTTAGGAGCTGAAGGATCGGGATTGAAACGTGTTCTTTTTATAGCATTTATTGCTGCTTCATATAAACATTCACTGGATGTCGAGCTTTCGAGTTTGTTGTAACTATAATCTGTTATGTCCCCAAAGGGGTCAACAGTTATGTTAATTACTACTAAACCCGCATTTTCACATTTGTAGATTGGTATGGGCAGACTAAGATGGTATCTCCCGGCAAGGTTATAATAAACACGGGTCGGTCCGTCATAACTGGCAGCCATTTCGTTGGCAGATAAGTTTTCAGTCAGATCAAGGCTGTCCTCTTTCGCTGACTCGAAAGCAGTATCACCTTCATCCATCTCTTCGAGAATCTTATTTTGCCGGTCTATATAGTCATCCTCTCCCAGCTTGCCTTCTGCAATCATTTCTTCTTTTACCCTGTTGATATAATCTTCCTTGTCTATCTCAATATCCTGCGGGCTGGCAATATTTCTTATTATGTCCGTAAACCGTTCATCTCCTTTAAATAATTCCTCCAGGGTTACAGGCACTTCAACAATGTCATCTTCAACAAACTCCTGGTCGGGCTGAAATTCAACAAGAAATTCGGATTGTCTTTCCCTGTAGACACTGGATAATTTAGCCGACATAAATATTATAGCCGCAATTAAATGAATTATAATTGTGCCTATTATGCCTATTATTTTACTCTCGTGGCTCTTCATCCTGAATACGAAATTATAAATTATTATTTTTACCACCTTAAACAATAAAGGTAAACTGAGCGATTAATGCAACAATCAATTATACTGGAACAAATATCGTTCCTTGCTGTTCTTGTCTTGATAGGTGTTTTTACTTCAAAAATAGGAGTAATAAAGGAACAGACTAGAGATGCCCTCGTCAAGATTATTTTTAACATTACCCTACCTCTTCTTCTCTTTACCAATTTCAGCAAGCTTGAGCTTAGTCCTGCGATACTCAAGAACAGTCTGATTGTTATTATCATCTCACTGGTGTTGATTCTGGTAATGCTGCTTTTTGCATTCCTTTTTTCAAAAATGTTCAGAATGAAACATGAACAACGTTCAGTTTTTATACCCCATAATGCATTTGGCAATGTTCTCTACTTTGGATTTCCTGTGGTAAATGCGCTCTTCGGCGAACTTGGTCTTTTTTATGCCAGTCTCTATGCCTTCGTTTCAATAATGCTTTTGTGGACTGTTGGCATTTATGTCATTACAAGAAAGGGAGGTATGAGCTTTAAGAACAGCCTGAAAAATATGTTGAACCCCAACTCAGTGGCTATCCTGGCAGGTTTTATGCTTTTTTTGTTTAATGTAAAAATACCGGAGGTGCTGCTGGAGCCGTTTGTCAGCCTTGGCGGAACTACTATTTACCTTTCAATGCTATATATCGGAGCCCTGTTGGGCTTAATGAAGATCAAGGGAGTATTCACCAACAAATTTGTCTACCTGACTTCTTTTAATAAGACCTTGCTTTTTCCCTTTCTTTTTATTCTAGGATTTACAGTGTTAAGCAATAATATCCTTGAAGGCGTGGATCCTTTGATTATTTCCGTCTTGATTGTTGAGGCGGCCATGCCGTGTATGGCTAACATAGTCATCGTAGCCAAGATGTATAATGTCGACGACCATCTGGCAACGGCCAATGTTTTTATATCCACAGTAATGAGTGTCATCACCCTTCCATTCATTTATTGGTTGATGACTCAGTTTCTTTGATTATGATTAGAACAACCCCTGGCAAGTCGAATCATTTTTGATTTTTTACTTCGCTCAGAATGATAGTAGGAGCCTCAGATTGTAACTCCTCCCCGTAAGGTAATTAGGCACGGCATACTGCCGGGTTTCTCCACTGAGGTTATTTACAGTAGTAAGCCAGTTATAAGAGATGGTGTTACGTATATCAAGGAGGTTTAAGATCTCGAACCCTCCTATGATTTCATCGAAAAAAGAAAGAAAGCCTTCTTTGGTACTTGAGTATTCATTTTTGAATACTTTGGTAAAGCCGATATCGACCCGCTTATAGGCAGGCATCCTGCGATAACTGTCGTACCTGTTATTATATGGTGAACTAACAGGTATTCCTGTACTGTAGTGCAGGTTAAGATGTGCCCTGTAGGTGGGATTTGTCGGAAAATAATCCTGGAAAAATATATTTAATGAGAAACGGGTATCTGAAGGGGCAGGGAAATAGCCATATTTGTCATTTAAAATATCATGCCTCGCGTCCATAAGTGATATTGATATCCATGATTCAGCATCCTTTACAAATTCACCGTTTAGCCTCAAGTCTAAGCCCCTGACAAAACCTCTTGCACTGTTTTCCGCAGAATATATTATCCTGACATTGTCATACTTATATGGTATAATATTCTTAAGGTTTTTATAATACAGTTCTCCCGTTAACCTGAAGGGTGTAGTGCCCAGGAGAAAATTATAATCGACTCCGGCCACTGTATGTACTGATTTTTGTGACTTGATATCGGTGTTTATCCCGCCTGCAGGAAATCTCATTTCCCTGTAAAATGGTGGTTGGTAGTAGACCCCACCTGAAATATAGCATCTTGCCTTATTTGATGAGTGTGTCCAAGACAGGGATAACCTCGGACTGAATAGTAATTCTTCTGAAAATGACCAGTAACTGAACCTTATACCACCTGTAAAAATAAAGCTCTGACCCAGGATATTGAATTTATAACTGTTGATGAAATATCCTTCAAACCTGTTACTTGATACTAGAGTATCATTAATAAGCACTTTACTCAGCATGAGTTCGTCACTTGAGTAAGGTATGCTGTAACCTGCTGAATCTATTTTTTTCCATTCCCTTATCCTGTCTTTGCCTGATTCAAAGTTGTACTTCATGCCCCAGCTGAAAATATTATTACTATATTCCCAGCGCCCCTTATATTTAAATGTATAAATATTGTATATCAGAATATTACGTGCGTGATTAAGCCAGCTGCCAATTCCAACATTCATTATACTGTCACCTAAGTTTCCCGAACCCAGGTTTTTATCAAGAAGGTTAAGGGAATAAGAGCCCCTTATATCAAAAGTTTCCTTTTCAGCCGAGTTGTAATAGTGCGCAATAAATTTATTAGTGAGGCCTTCCCGAGATTCCAGGTCTAATGATAATGCCAGGTTTAATGACCTGTAGTTGTCTGTTTCGGAGCCGTCATAAAGTACTAATAACTGATAAGCTTCGTTATAATTACCGAAAGAACTTCTTCTTGATTCAGGTATAAAACTGTATGTATTTGAATTATAACTAGCCATTAAGCTGATTTCTGCTTTCCGGGACAGTCTGTATTTGAGTAATGACTGGAAATCATAAAATGAGGGTTTATAATTACCTTTTGTATCAAGGGTCTGCAGCAGGAGCTGGTTGGTTTTGTATCTTGCTCCCGCAAGGTAACTGAGCCTTGTATTTACCCCGGTGCCCTCAATGTGAGCAGTATTTAAAAGTAATCCTGATTTTATTGATCCTTTTGTTTCTGACGGATCCTTATACCTGATATCCAGCACCGATGACATCCTGTTACCGTAAGAGGCATTAAATCCCCCTGCTGAGAATCTGACATTACTTATAAGATCCGGGTTCATAAAGCTGAGTCCTTCCTGTTGACCTGATTTTATCAAAACGGGGTGGTATATCTCAATATCATTCACATAAACCAGGTTTTCATCGTAATTGCCACCCCTCACTGTATATTGATTCGATAATTCATTGGTTGAATTTACACCGGGCATAGATACCAGCAGATTTTCCATATTCCCAGCAGCAGATGGTATCAGCTGTGTATGTTTCAGTGGTAGGTTTTTCAGGGAGGCTGACTCTTCTTGCCTGTATCCCATTATATTAACATCCTGTAACCTTGTAATTCGGGGTTTAAGGCTTACATTTATTTCAAATGTGTCAGCACTTGCAGTAAACGGAACCTCAAAGTTTTTATAGCCTATGCGGGAAAAAACCAGCACATGATCATTATTATCGGCAGGGAAGGAGAGGAGATACCATCCGTCGTCTTTTGAAAAGGTGCCGTATGGCTGATCCTTTATCCCTATATTAACCAGTGACAGAGGCGTACCTGTTGTATTAAGAACATATCCACTGATAACGGTATTATCCGGTTGTGTATATACCCGGAAACAGATTAGTATGAAAAAAGTAAAGAATGAAATTCTGGCCATTTCAGGTATGCTGTCAGCTTATTCCTGTTTTTATTAGTTATTATCCCTGTCGTTCTTTTTCTTTGATTTTTTGTTTTTTAAAAGGCCTTCTTTTAAGCCCTTAATAAATTTAGCCCAGGCAAAAGGATTAAAAAGATTATTAACAGGCATCTGGTGCCCGGTCATCACCCTTTCAGCTTCTTGCTGCATTGCGTATCTGTATCCTGCTTCAGGTGTGATATCCAGGTCTTCATTTATTTGACTCTCGATCAGGGCGAGATTATTCTCCATGTTTTGGATCTCAATCTCCCTGGGAGATACGTAATCGACCACAGCTCTCTTAAATTCATTGTATGTTTTCCACGGGAGGACAAGAACCGACCCGATATTTATTGTATCAATCTCCATGGTAATATCAATAGTATAGACCGGGCTGTCGACTCCGGGTGGTATCCTTATAAAGGCAGGTTGATATCCTACTGATGAAAAAATCAAGGTATCACCTGGATAGGAGATGATTGAAAATATACCTCTTTCATCGGTGGTGGTGCCTGTCCTGAGACCTTTTGAGATTATGTTAACGTATTTAACAGGCATGCTCTCATCATCAAAGACCAGCCCGTTAACCTGAACATAATGGCGGGGGCTTATCTCCTGCGAAAAAGCAGGGATAGAAAACAACAAAAGAATTGATATTGTTACTAACCTATTCACAGGATAATAATATAAATATTATATAAAGAAATGCAAATTGATTCGTTTAAGGAAACTTCAACCTCATTTTATGAAATATTTAACTAATAAAACTTAATTCTTCTGCAGATTTAAAGAGCCTTATTAACGGGAAGTACCCGGTCCGTAAATTATTTCGCCATTTTAAGGAATCATAATTCAGAGGACTCTCGAACAGGATTTTTGGGGCTTTCTCTCCTTTTCTTCCTGATTATTTTAGGCACGTACCATAAACAAAAACCAGTGAGTGATAAAGTAAGCAGAGTTAAGCCTATTATTGAGGTATACACAACCTTAAAAAATCCATCTCTGGTTTTGAAAAGATGATCCAGGATTGATCCGTCGTGTATATTCTCAATGATGTCTGACCTCCTCTTTGAAACAGTCAGTACTTTAGCTGTGCTAGCATCGAGCTGTACCTCCCAGTAATGGTCCCGGAACACAAATTTTACCATTCCCTGTGACGGCCTGGCGTCAATACGTTCCAATTCGGTTGAGATTTCTGCACCGATAGAATCACTAAGGGTTTTTAAGGCAACTGTTTTTAAACTGTCAAATGAAAGCCAGTAATCTGTATTAGGTGTTGCTCCTTTGTAAGACCTTGGGAGTAATAAATCACCGCTATTCTTCTTCCAACCTAGCATGATACCAGTTGTTGGTAACAATAAAAAGAGTATGAATAGGCTTGCGGCTAATACGCGGTGTATCTTCCTTGCCGTTCGTACAAGTGATGCATGCTTTGTGGTGTTCATAGAGAATACTACTGATTAAAATATAGTATGAAACAGGATCTAGCCAGATCAGTATGCATTATTTATTATCTGTCTTTTTCTTGTAACAGGTAGCGAATATAGAAAAAAACTATGAGGGATTGCTAAAGGCTTATTGTATAACATTTCAACAATTCATCAATTCAACAATAATTAATATCTTTAAACAAAGAATTTTGATTATATGAAGAAAATACTTGTAATAGGTTCGGGAAACGATTGTCGCAGTTTGATGATGGAGGGTTGGTTGAGGTATTATTCTGGAGATGAAGCTAAAATATATAGTGCGGGATACAGCCCCTCTGAGGTTAACCGGCTTGCTGTAGAGGTAATGATGGATGCTATGATTGATATTACTGACAGCGAACCAAATAGTATAGAGGATTTGCCCGAAAAAGAATTTGACTATGTTATTAATATGGCTGAAGACAAAGGCAGGATAGTTATAAGAGAACTTCCGGGGAACTCCACTGTAATTGAAAAAACATCCCAGGATTGTCGTACACTGGAGGGCAGTGAAGAGATAATATTCCAAAAACTTGCAGCTATCAGGGATTCGATTGAAGATTTTTGTTTTGATTTTGTCAATGAACATATAAGAACCCTTATTCCTGGTGACATGTCGGATCATATAAAATCAGATAATTAATGGTTGAACAGACAGAAATTACATTACCTCTCCTGGGAAGGGGTTTTCATTTAATCACTTCTTCTATTGAATCCGGCTTGCCATCTTTACCAGAAAAAGGACTGGTTAATATTTTTATTCATCATACATCAGCAGCTCTGGCTATTAATGAGAATGCCGATCCGACCGTAAGAATGGATTTCGAGTCTTTTCTTAACAGGTTGGTGCCGGAAAATGATCCTATATATAAACATAAATTTGAAGGGCCTGATGATATGCCGGCTCATTTGAAATCGTCATTCCTCGGGCAGTCAATAAGTATACCAGTGAAAAATGGGAGACTGCATATGGGAACCTGGCAGGGAATTTATCTGTGTGAGTTCAGGAACAGCCCACATAAAAGGAAATTAACAATGACAGTAATATCATAGTGGTGAAAGCATAAATACGGTACAATTGTTTAAATCAGGATATAAAATACTTATAAAATGCGCCTCAATACATCCATCGAATTTTATATAACAGCTATTAATGTAAGTTTCATGAATCTCTTTGGTGGTCTGTAAAAGAAATTATACCTCGCTGCAAAAATTAAACACACTTAATAATGTTTATGAAAATCATAAAAAAAATACAAAATGTCTAAATTAATGTTACTGGGTGATGAAGCCATAGCCCAGGCTGCTATTGATGCCGGAATGAGTGGAATGTACGCTTATCCAGGTACTCCCTCTACAGAAATAATGGAATATGTCCAGTCATCCCGGGATGCAGCTGAAAAGAACATTCACCGTAATTGGTCGGCCAATGAGAAAACAGCTATGGAAGCAGCACTGGGAATGTCATATACTGGAAAAAGAGCTATGGTGGCAATGAAACATGTCGGACTGAATGTTGCTGCAGATGCATTCATCAATTCAGCGGTAACCGGTGTAAATGGAGGCCTTGTTGTGGTGGCCGCAGACGATCCTTCAATGCATTCGTCACAGAATGAACAGGATTCAAGATTCTACGGAAGATTTGCTAATATTCCTATTTTCGAGCCTTCGAACCAGCAGGAAGCATATGATATGATATTTGAGGCTTTTGAATTATCAGAGAAATACAAAGAGCCTGTTCTGTTCCGTCTCACTACCAGACTGGCCCATTCGCGGAGTGCGGTATATCAAAAAGACCCGCTGGAGCAGAATGATTTTAAATTGCCGACTGACCTGCGACAATTTATTTTACTTCCTGCCATAGCAAGAATTAAGTACAGGACATTACTGTCAAATTATAGCGCTATTACTGAGGATGAGGAATATCAGAAAAATAACTGGTATGTTGACGGGCAAAATAAATCATTGGGTATTGTGGCATGCGGTCTTGCATATAATTACCTGGCTGAAGTATGTTCTAAGAATAAGTGTAAATATCCGGTTGTTAAGATTGGCTTCTATCCTATGCGGGAGAATTTGCTCAGGAAACTTACAGATGAATGTGATGCAATACTGGTACTGGAAGAAGGATATCCTGTAATTGAAGAACTCCTAAAGGGATTTCCGGTAGCGGGTAGAAAAATTAGAGGCAGGCTTGATGGTTCACTGCCAAGAGATGGGGAGCTTAACCCCAATCTTGTGGCAAAAGCCATGGGCATGAAATCAAATTATGGTAAAGATGTACCGGATATTGTCAAGAAGCGCCCTCCTGTATTTTGTCCGGGTTGCGGTCATGCTGATATGTACAATGCCCTTAACAGTGCCCTTGAGGAATATGGGCCGGGGCGTGTTTTTTCAGATATAGGTTGTTATACACTCGGAGCCCTGCCTCCATATAATGCAATTAACTCATGTGTTGATATGGGTGCCTCTGTAACAATGGCTGTAGGTGCAGCTGATGGTGGTCTGTTCCCTTCAATTGCAGTTATCGGTGATTCTACCTTTACGCATTCAGGAATGACCGGATTGCTTGATGCAGTATTGAAAAATTCACCTGTAACAGTGGTAATTGCTGATAATATGGCTACAGGAATGACCGGAGGTCAGAAATCCCATGCAACCAACAGGCTGGAATCAATCTGTGCCGGCCTGGGTGTCGCCAGAGAACATATAAGGGTAATCACTCCACTAAAGAAGAAACATGAGGAAAATACAAAGGTGATGAAAGAAGAAATTGCCTATAAAGGTGTTTCTGTTGTGATAGCACAGCGTGAGTGTATCCAGACTGCCCTGCAAAAGAAGAAAAAGAAAAAAAATAAATAACCAGAAGAAATGAAAAATGATATAATATTATCCGGTGTAGGCGGACAGGGAATACTTTCTATTGCTGCAGTAATAGGTTATGCCGCCGTCGAAAATAACCTGTATCTTAAGCAGGCCGAGGTACATGGTATGAGCCAGAGGGGAGGGGATGTACAATCTCATTTCCGCCTTGCTGATAAACCGGTGGCCTCAGACCTTATCCCTTACGGAGAGGCAGACCTTATCCTATCTGTTGAGCCAATGGAATCCCTGAGATACCTTCCATGGCTGGCAGAGGATGGCTGGCTGGTGACAAACAGTAATCCATATATCAATATACCGGAATATCCTGATCTTGATGATCTGATTTCTGAGATTCGTAAGGTGAAAAACCATTTAATACTTGATGCAGATGCCATCGCACAGGATGAAGGTTCAGGAAGAACTGCAAATATAGTTATGCTCGGCGCTGCTTCGCATTTCATTGAATTGCCTGTGAAAAGCCTGGAAAATGCTATCCGAAAATTATTCGGCCGCAAGGGAGATGAAATAGTTAACCTTAACCTTAAAGCACTTGCTGTAGGTAGGGAACAATACAAATCTTGATTAATAACAGTAATTACATATTTAACTCTATGAATATCAAGCCATCACGAAGCCGTTTATATACAATAATTGCTCTTGTAATACTTGTTATTAATGTATCAGCTTCTGAAAAAGAAGTACGCAGGAAAGTTTGTATGGATGATAACTGGAAATTTCATTTCGGTCATGCTTCGGATCCATCAAAAGATTTTGGTTACAGGCTGGCAAATATATATTCAAAAACAGGAAATGTAGGTGAAACAGCTATTGCAGTTGATTTCGACGACAGTACCTGGAGGACACTTGACCTGCCTCATGACTGGGTAGTTGAATTGCCCTACCATAAATCCGGTAACAGGGATGTAATGTCACACGGTTATAAACCGGTAGGAGGTTCCTTCCCTGAAACCAGTATAGGGTGGTACCGGAAAAAATTTAATGTTGAAAGTTCAGATTCAGCGAAAAAATTTATCATTCAGTTTGATGGAGTATTTCGTGACAGTAAATACTGGATCAATGGTCATTATCTGGGAAATAATGAAAGTGGGTATATCGGTATATCATACGATATAACAGATTTTCTGAATTATGGTGGAGAAAATACCCTTGTAGTAAGAGTTGATGCCAGTCAGTACGAAGGATGGTTTTACGAGGGAGCAGGTATTTATCGCCATGTATGGTTGCATATCCATGATAAGCTGCACATAGTGCCTGAAGGTCTGTTTATATATACAGAGACAAAAAATGGTAAGACACGTGTACTGGTTGAAAATAAGATTCAGAACTTTTACCATAATAACAGAACCTTCTCCCTTCAATGCAAGGTGGCTGACCGTGAGGGTAATATTATAGCCCTTGGGGAAGAGACAGGACTAGAAATAGAAAGTTACGGTGAGGCAATAATCATGGACGGTATCTTTTTCGAAAATGCAAGACTGTGGTCACTGAATGATCCATACCTCTATCGTATGATATCCGAAATCAGATCGGGAGGAGAAATTATAGACAGGATAATAACACGATTCGGGGTAAGAGATATAAGAATTGATCCAGAAAAAGGCTTATTTCTTAATGGGAAACATATTAAGGTATATGGAGTAAATTGCCACCAGGATCATGCCGGAGTGGGAAGTGCATTACCTGATTATTTGCAATATTATCGTATCAGACTTTTGAAGGAATTAGGGGCCAATGCCTACCGGACAAGCCATAACCCACCGGCACCTGAATTGCTTGATGCCTGTGATAGTCTCGGCATGCTGGTGATGGATGAAACGAGATTACTCAACAGTGGGTATGAATACATGGATCAATTCAGGCGTATGGTACTCAGGGATCTTAATCATCCAAGTGTATTTATGTGGTCCATAGGTAACGAAGAACAATGGGTACAAGGAAATGAAACAGGAAAAAGAATAGCTAAATCGATGCTGGCTGAACTGAAGAAGCTGGACCCCAGCCGTCTGGCAACCTATGGAGCTGATCTGCCCAATCATTTTACAGGAATAAACGAGGTAATACCGGTAAGGGGCTTTAATTACAGAATCCAGGCTATTGATCAATACCACAATGATCATCCCTGGCAACCAATCATTGGTACGGAAATGGGCAGTACCGTCACTACCCGGGGTATATATGAAAAGGATACCGTGAGGTGTTATCTCCCTGACCATGACCTTAATGCTCCATGGTGGGCATCACTTGCTGAATATTGGTGGTCTATAGCTGCAGAAAGAGAATGGTTCATGGGTGGATTTGCATGGACGGGCTTTGATTACCGGGGTGAACCCACTCCTTTTCACTGGCCAAATGTTAATTCACATTTTGGAATAATGGATATGTGCGGCTTTCCTAAGAATCTATATTACTATTACCAATCATGGTGGACCGACAAGGATGTATTAAATATTTCACCTCACTGGAACTGGAAAGGAAGGGAGGGCGATACAATAGAGGTATGGGTGAATACTAATGCAGAACAGGTTGAATTGTTCCTGAATGACCAAAGCCTGGGAAAGAAAGAAATGAAACCTAACAGCCATTTGAAGTGGAAGGTTGTATATGAACCAGGCACAATTAAAGCAGTTGCAGAGAAAGCCGGGAGAATATTCACAGCCAGCCGAAGTACGACTGGAAACCCGTACAGGGTGGTGATGGTTCCGGACCGTGATAGAATTTTGGCTGATGAAAAGGACGCTACAGTGGTAAATGTGCATGTTATTGATAAACAGGGACGAGAAGTGCCTGATGCAATGGATCTTATAAATTTTCACATTGAAGGTGCAGGTAAAATAATTGGGGTGGGGAATGGTGATCCCAGCAGTCATGAAGCTGACAAAATATTAAAAGGGCAGTATAAAAGGCGGCTGTTCAATGGTAAATGCCAGGCAATTATTCAATCTGACGGAAATCAGGGGGAGATAAAACTGCATGCGAGTTCCGGTGAATTGATTGAGGACACAGTGATAATTAGTTGCACAAATTAATGCTGACAGATTTTATAAAATATCAAAATGAAAACACAAATTTTTATCGGCGTATTTATTGTCATCATGCTGGCTTTATGTAAGCCGGAAGAGAGTGAAAAGGCGGCAAAGTCTGAATTTGCTTCAGTAAGTCAGGTAGATTCTGGAAAGGCAGTGGCAGTTATGCTTACTGCTTACCGGACAACACTTGTGGCAGACGGAAAAGATAATACCCATTTGAGGGTAGCAGTAACAGACAGTGCAGGGAGAGAGATAACTACTGCAAGTAATAATATCAAAATATATTTTGATGGAGATGCACGGATTACAGGAACAAGAGATGGTAAGAGTCTATCAACGGCAAGAGATACGACAGGGAGGGAATATCTGAAATACAGACTTGAAGATGGCCAGGCCTGGCTTATTTTCCAGGCGGGTAAGGAACCTGATAAGATAAAAGTTGAAGTGAGATCAGAATCATTATGGACCGGTTCACATGAGATACATACAATACCGGCCTCTACCGAACTTTTAGTTCCTGAGCCCGGTCAGATAAAACCCAATGACAAGCAAATAGAGAAAATGATAGGAGCAGATATCTCATTTTTGCCTCAGTTCGAAAACAGGGGAAGAAGGTATTATGAGAATGGCATTGAAAAGGACCCTGTTAAAATACTTGCTGATCATGGCTTTAATTATATAAGGCTCAGGTTATTTGTGAACCCTGAAAAAGAGAATGGATATTCGCCCGGAAGGGGCTTTTGCGGACTCGAATATACACTTCGGATGGCTCAGCGCATTAAAGATGCAGATATGAAATTGTTGCTGAATTTTCATTACAGTGATTATTGGGCAGACCCTCAGCAACAGAATAAACCTGCTGCCTGGGAATCACTGGATTTTGAGTCTCTTAAGGACACCATGAAAACATATACTGCAAGTGTCCTGAGAGCTCTTACAGCACAGGGAACACCTGCAGATATGGTGCAGATAGGAAATGAAATTAATCATGGACTGCTATGGCCTGATGGTCATATAAGTAAGCCCGACCAACTGGCTGAATTACTGAAAGCCGGTGTGGAAGGAGTGAAAATGGTTGATGAAGAAATACCTGTTATGATGCATGTCGCTCTCGGTGGACAAAATGAAGAAGCAGTCTTCTGGTATAATAATATGATAGCCAGGGGAGTCGAATTCAGTATTATGGGGATCTCTTACTATCCCAGATGGCACGGCACCCTTGACGATCTGAAAAATAATCTCACCGACCTGGTAAGCCGCTATAAAAAACCGGTTAACGTGGTTGAATATTCTGATTTCAGAGAAGAAGTACATCAAATAGTATTTAACCTGCCGCATGACAGGGGTGAAGGTACCTGCATATGGGAACCTATTGGATTCAGGGGTGATCTTTTCGACAGAGAAGGTAATGTGATTGAAGGCATGAAGCTTTATGATAAACTGAGTGATAGGTACCTGTAAAAAAAAATTCTGCATATACTGTTCTATAACACTTTACTGGTCAATTATGAACAGTATAATTACATTTGCTTAGATATTTAATTAAATCTCATTATGAAGAAAATATTTATTCTCAGTTTCGTTATGGTAATAACTGCGGTAAGTTATTCGCAGAAAGCTGATTTCAAGACAGCGGAGAAATTCAGGTCCTCAAACTTGAATCTTAAAATTGGTGATACAAGAGTGAGGCCAAACTGGATCAATGAATCAAATAAATTCTGGTATTCCTATAAGAAATCAGATGGTAAGAATTACTACTATGTTGATGCTGATGCTAGATCGAAAAAAATAATGTTCGATAACAGGTATATGGCTGCTGAAATACATAAGCTTATTCATCGTCCATATAACCAGCTTGATCTTCCTGTTGAAGACATAGAATTTGAGAAGGAAAGCACAACAAGATTCACATTTAAAATAGATTCTATTCGTTTCCTTTTTGATATGGACAACAGGAAACTTATTATAAAAGATACCGTTCCCAAGGAAGATAGAAGAGAAAGATGGGCTACGTACAGCCCTGACAGTACCTGGATAGCATACGCCAAGAACTATAACCTGTATATAATGAAAGCCAATGATCCTGATAGTGTCGAAATACAATTAAGCACCGATGGAGAGCTTCATTATGGCTATGCAAGCAGCAGGGCTGATACAGCTAAAGATAAAAAGGTAAGGAGTATTGCCAGGTGGTTCGAGAACGAAGAAAAGCTTTATGTGATTAAATCGGATAGCAGAAAGGTGGGTGACCTTTTTGTTATTAATTCCCTCGCTGATCCAAGGCCTGAACTTGAAACATATAAGTATTCCATGCCCGGTGAAGAAAATGTTCCACAACGTGAACTCATAATATTTGATGTTGAAACACGGGAAAGAACAGATGTGGACGTATCAAAATGGAAAGACCAGAGACTGAATGTGCGATGGACATCGCAGGAGACAGCTGATAAAATGATTATTGAACGTAAAAAAAGAGACCTTACAGAATTGGAAATATGCATGGTGAACACAAATAATGGTGAGCTTAAGGTACTCTTTAATGAGATGCAGTATCCCTATATTTATGATGGTTACGGATATGGAGAACTTGCCGTTCTCAACGAAGGGGATGATATAATATGGTGGTCTGAAAGAACCGGTTGGGGTCATCTCTATCTTTATGATGAAAATGGTAACTTGAAGAGACAGTTAACCGATGGATATTTCGTGACAGGTAGGCTTGAACGTATTGACACACTGGGAAGAGAATTGTATGTTGAAGCATTTGGACGAGAAGAAGGCATACATCCTTATTATACAATGATTTACAGAGTATCACTGGATCGGGGAGGCATGAAGCTTTTAAGCCCTGAAGATGCTGATCACTCATTCAGTATGTCAAAAACAAATGATTACTGGGTTGATACATATTCAAGGGTTGATTTGGTACCACAGTCAGTACTGCGAGATAAAAATGGGACAATTTTGCTTAAACTGGAAGAACCTGATCTTTCCCAGGTTTATTCTACTGGCTGGAAAATGCCCGAACGTTTTGTTGTAAAAGCAAAAGATGGTGTGACTGATTTGTATGGAGTGATGTTTAAACCATTCAATTTTGATTCCACTCGTAAGTACCCGGTTATCACATATGTGTATCCCGGTCCTCAAACCGAATCAGTTCCCTACTCCTTCTCCGTAAGTTCAAGGTATAATCCCGCACTGGCACAGCTAGGTTTTATAGTGGTTAATTTTGGACACCGGGGTGGAAGCCCACAGAGAAATAACTACTATCATACCTATGGTTATAACAATTTACGGGATTATGCACTGGCTGATGATAAATACGGTATTGAACAACTGGCTGACAGGTATGATTTTATCGATATTGATAAAGTTGGAATCTACGGGCATTCGGGTGGTGGTTTTATGAGTACCGCTGCCTTACTTACCTATCCTGATTTTTATGATGTTGCGGTTTCTTCTGCAGGTAACCATGATAATAATATATATAATCAGTGGTGGGGTGAAACTCATCACGGGGTTAAGGAAATACAGAAGGAAGTAAAAGTCAAAAAGGAAGAAGGTGAAAAAGAAGAAGGATATCCTGGTGAAGAACAGGACAGCACCAGGACCGAGATATCATTTAAGTCGGATGTGCCTGCTAACCAGGATCTGGCAAAAAACCTGAAGGGTCACCTTTTGCTTGTTCATGGTGATATAGATAACAACGTTCATCCCGGAAATAGTATAAGAGTGGTTAATGCACTTATCAAGGCGAATAAAAGGTTTGATTTTATGATTATGCCAGGTAAGAGACATAGATTCGGTGATTATACAGAGTATTTTGAAACTATGATGTGGTATTATTTCGCTGAGCACCTCCTGGGTGATTATCATACAAATGTAGAACTCAAGGATTACTAGTATTACGATAACCTGGGTGCTGGGTTGACTATGCCTGACTCTGTCCCTGAGCCGGGGAAGTAAATCAGGTACGAAGAGGCTGAAAAATATGCATATATGAAGGTTGATACTCCTGATACCAAATCAGATGGTGCAGGATTGAATCCTGCACCATCATCGAAGGAGTCTCATAAGCCTACTTCTCATCAAAAACTCCGCCTTCCTGCTTGCCCCTGAGCATTTGCATCTGGCTTACAATAATTTCAGTAATCCATTTTTTCTCACCATTCTTCTCATAATCCCGATGAGCTATACGCCCTTCAACAGCTATCTCTTTCCCCTTGGTAAGGTATTTTTCCGCAATACCGGCGAGGCCGTTCCAGAGTACCAGGTTATGCCAGGTTGTCTCGGTTAGCTTTTCGCCTTTTTCATTCTTGTATGTCTCATTAGTGGCAAGAGGAAATTTTGCAACTTTCCTTCCACTGTCAAATTCTTTCATCTCAGGATCTTTTCCAAGGTTCCCGATAAGATGTACTTTGTTGTTTAGTGATGCCATGACTTTAAAATTTTGGTTTAACATAAGTTCTTAATGCAAACATATGCGCGCACATCGGAATGTGTCGGTAAATAAATATTTATAGTTGTTTAATAAACGTTTAAAATCGGTAAATAAAACCGGCACCCTGTACATTTAAAGCCTTTAGACAGCAATTACTGCAAAAAAGCTCCATCCTAGGTTGTAATCAATTCCCACATTTTTTAACTTTATAAAAATTTCTGTAATGCCGGTTAGAAGATGTCTCGACTGTGGTGCAGTGCTAAAAGGACGGTCAGATAAAAAGTTCTGTTCCGATCAATGCCGAAATAATTATAACAATACCATTAACAGGGAAGCTAATAGTCTTGTAAGAAATATACATAGTGTATTGAGGAAAAACAGGAAAATTCTATGTGAGCTTTATGAGGGTGGAAAAAAAAAGATACATAAGGATGCACTTCTTGTTTCAGAGTTCAATACCAGTTTTTTTACTCACATAGTTGAGAATGATAGCAATAATATCATAACAAGATACTGCTATGAATATGGATACCGTGAAATCAATTCGGAGTATATTATTCTGGTTAAAAACACCGACTTTCTGGAAATTTAGAATAAATAACTTACTTTTGACACAGAATATTATTCATGATTGAAATATGAAAAGAATAATAATAGTTTTGCTTTCCTTTCTGTTTCTATGCAGTTTTCAGTCAATGGCACAGGAAAGCTATCTTGGTTTCAGACTGGGCACCAGTGTCCCTAAAGGCGATTTTACAGCCGATAAGAATCTTTTCAACAACGGTTACGCCATTCCTGGTTTTACGGTGAGTTTCGAAGGTTTTTATTATCCTTTGCCTGTGATTGGTGTTGGTGGCGTTCTTGGCTTTGGATCTTTATTTGCAGAGAGGGATGTCTACCTTGAGGATTTAATTGAATATGCCTACACTCAGTCTACAATTCCAGTGTTTGGGTCGCCACCTTCAACTGACGAGGTGGATTTTGAATCAGGATTCTGGAATTATATTAATCTTCTTGCAGGTCCTGAATTATCTGTTCCCTTTGGACGCTTCCAGGCCGGGGTGCGAGGTCTTGCAGGTTTAACAATGGCATTCTATCCAACCCGGGAACTCTACTATGCCGAGGGAGTAAATTCCCTCGAAACCATGGCTAAAGGACCCTCAGTTGCTATCTCTTATTCGTATGGTGCCAGTCTTTTATACAGGTCGAGATCTGGAACAGGTTTGAAGTTGAATGCTGATTACATGAGCAGCAAGGCATCATACGATTTTGAAATGCACGTGCTTGGTGAAACAGCTGATAATAACCTTACAAGAACAGAGGATATTGATATGGAGGCCCTTAGCTTAACGCTTGGATTTTTTTATGTGTTCTAAGGTTTACAATGCTTCGAGTGTGCCTGAATATCTTATTAAATCAATTCTGGGATTTGTAATATTCATGCTTACGTAACCATTTCTGCTGATTGATAAATTAAGTGTAAACTTCTCACTTTCCTGTCCGAGTTCCAGCCTGATATCATATCCACCTTTTTTATTTGTATCGATAACCCTGGAGTATATTTGTCCTTGAAGATTTATTGCGGCTACAGGTCTTGTGGTGAATGACCGTCCAATATAACCCAGGCTGATCCGTGTCCTGTCTTTATTAATTATAACAAAATTCATATCAGGATTCATCTCCAGAATTCTTCCGCGTCGTGTATGAAGTCTTTGAACCTTTACTATCATTTCCTGGGCCTCAACTGCTTTTTTGACATTTTCTTGTTTCATAGCTGTCCTTGCTTCCCGGGAAGACGCCAAATCACCTGTAGGCCCACAGGAAAAGGTAGCTAATATGACTATAAATAATATGTAAATTAAGTTTTTCATGGTTTTTTTATATAAAAGAACAAAATTTATGCCATGACCGGGAAATCTAGCACCTGATAAGGCTTTTTGGATCAGTTATTAAAGATAATCTTATCGGATAATAATTTTTCGTTTAAATGCTATATATTTGGCTGGTTCCATTTAGATAAAATTGTATGAAGAAAGTGATTGTCATTTCAGGCCTGGTGATTAGCATCATGTTCTTTACCACCCAATCATGTAATAATGCACAGGTTTATGAACATGGTTACATAGTAAAGATCGGGGATATGGCTCCTGATTTTCTTATAAAAGAATTGGATGGCTCTGAATATATGTTGTCAGATCTCAGGGGCAAGGTGGTTATGCTTCAGTTCACAGCTAGCTGGTGCAGTGTATGCAGGAAAGAAATGCCTTATATTGAGAGAGAAATATGGCAGGAAAAAAAGGATGAAGGACTTAAGGTAATTGGTATTGACAGGGATGAACCTCCTGAAACAGTCAGAAAATTCAGAAATGATGTTGGAATTACTTACCCCCTTGCCCTTGATCCGGCGGCTGGTATTTTCAGTCTTTATGCTGAAAAAGATGCCGGAGTTACCAGGAACGTTATAATTGACAGGGAAGGGAAAATTATTTTCCTGACCAGGCTATTTAAAATGGATGAGTTTAATGAAATGAAAAAAATTATCTTTAGTGAGCTTGAAAAATGATGATTTTCCCCGGATGAACAGCGATCATGTCATATTGCTCGTAGATGATGAAAATGACGTCAGGGAATTTTTATCTTATACATTACGAAAGGAAGGCTTTGTTGTTTATACAGCGCATGACGGCTATACAGGCATTAAGAAAGCCAGGGAAGTTAAGCCCCATCTGATACTCCTTGATGTGATGATGCCCGGAATAGACGGCATAGAGGCATGTAAAAAGATAAGGTCTGATCCTGAAATGTCTTCTATTATAATATGTTTCCTGACAGCACGGAGTGAAGATTATTCACAGATAGCAGGATTTGAAGCGGGAGGTGATGATTATATTATTAAACCGGTGAGACCCAGGGTGTTGTCGAGCAGGGTGAATGCCTTGCTCAGGCGTTACTGGCCTGTGTCAGAGGATAATACAGGTAAGGTGCAGGTGCTTGGATACTGTAACCTGAGCCTCGACCGTGAAAAGTTTATTTTGCACCTTGATGATAAAGATATTTTCTTGCCCAGAAAAGAATTCGAATTATTGTCATTACTACTGACAAAGCCTGGAAAAGTATTTACCAGGTCAGAAATATTCAAAAAAGTGTGGGGTGAAGATATTATTGTAGGTGATCGGACAATAGATGTACATATCAGGAAATTAAGGGAAAAAGTAGGAAGTGATATTATAAAGACAATAAAAGGGGTAGGATATAAGTTAAAGGAATAGTAACAAATGCAGGCAACCTTTTTTGTAATTTAATTGTCATTTAATACGCAACCAAAAATAAAAGAAAAATGAAAAAATTAATTCTCATCCTTTTTGCAGTAGTATTATCTTCAGGGGCTTTTGCACAATTCAGCTGGGGTCTGAAAGCAGGAGCCACTTCAAATAATTTTAAGCTTGAAGATCCTATTAACAGTGCACAGCAGACTATCGAAGCTGCTGAACAGGCTGCCTGGGGTTTTCATGGTGGTGTTTTTATAAGGCTCTCAATGCTGGGAATCATGGTACAGCCAGAGGTATTATTCTCAATGGCAGAAAACAATATGCTGATAACTGATGCCGGCGTTGAGGAGGTCAGGAGCCAGAAATTTAACAAACTCGATGTACCGATACTGCTGGGTGTAAAGTTTGGTCCCATAAGGCTTATGGGAGGCCCTGCAGCATCTGTTATGATCAATTCTGCCAGTGATCTTGTTGATAATGCCGAAAACCTGTATAAGGCTGCCACATTCGGCTACCAGGCAGGTGTAGGGGTGGACATTATGAAAAAGATTACCCTGGATGTCAGGTACGAAGGCGGCTTAAGTAATTTTGGCGATGAGATAACCATCGGAACAGAAACCTTCACACTTGATGGCAGGACCAATGCTATTATTTTAAGTGCCGGTTTCATGTTTTAGAAACTTATTAACAGATGAATAAAAAACTCTCTTGTATACCAGGGGAGTTTTTTTTTATTTTGGTGTATAGAATATTTAATATATGAATACCGATCCGGCCGGCAGTTTATTCACACCACAGGTAATATTATCAATATTATACATCATAACAATAATATTTGTATGCCTGGTGATTATATTTGAGAACCGGGCCCCTGTTAAAACCTTATCATGGGTACTTGTGATAGCATTGATACCATTTGTAGGTATTGTATTGTATTTCTTTTTTGGACAGAATTACCGTAAGAGGAAGATATTCTCAATGAAAGGAATAATTGATAGTGAGCACCTGTTAAATACAGCTGTCCAACAGATTGAATCGCTTGATAGCCGTCTCGAAAATAGACCGGACAGGGTAAAATCGAAACAACACTTGATGACTCTGATGCTTAACAATGAGAAATCTGTGTTAACCGATAATAATAATATAATTCTGCTGCATGATGCGGAAGAAACTTATTCCTCAATGCTTGAGGAAATAGCAAAGGCTAAACATCATGTTCATCTTGAGATATATCGTTTTAACATTGATGAAACGGGTAATAAATTCAGGGACCTGCTGGTACGAAAAGTGACCGAAGGGGTTGAAGTGAGGGTAATAATAGATGATGTGGGCAGCTGGTCCTTTAAAAAGAGATATATCGATGAAATGCGAAAATCAGGAGTGCAGATTTTCCCTTTTTTCCCGGTCCGTTTCCCCTTGCTGGCAAGTAAAATAAATTACCGCAACCACAGGAAAATACTGGTAATAGATGGCAAGGTAGGTTTCATAGGCGGAATGAATATAGCCGATAAATATCTTCGGGGCTTATCGAATTTAGGACCATGGAGGGATACACATCTCAGGATCACAGGCGATGCAGTAGGAGGTATGAACAGGATATTTCTGATCGATTGGTATTTCCTCAGTGGGGAAATACTAACCAAAAGGAAAGTTTATTTTCCAACGCTTAAAGTGGATGGTGATAGCTGGATTCAGCTGGCAAGCAGCGGACCCGACAGTGACTGGGCCAATATTATGCAGGCCTATCTCTCAGCTATTGCGACAGCCCAGGAAAAAGTGTACCTGTGTACCCCTTACTTTTCACCTAATGAAAGTATACTTAATGCATTGAAAACCGTGGCATTGAGTGGCAAGGATGTGCGCCTTATAATACCTGAAAAATCAGATTCAATAATAGCAACCTGGAATTCGAGGTCATATGTCACTGAGCTTCTTTATGCAGGCGTAAGAGTGTACTTTTATGTATCCGGTTTTATTCACTCCAAATATATAGTGGTAGATGGAGTTTTTTCTTCAGTAGGTTCAGTAAATGTGGATATGCGAAGTTTCGACCTTGATTTTGAGGTTACCGCGCTGATATATGACGAGGAATTTGCTGCTGAACTGGAAGATTTATTTATGGCAGCCCTGCTTGAAAGCAAAGAATTATTATATGACCTCTGGGAGGGGAGAACCAGAATCGAAAAATATAAGGAGAGTTTCGCAAGAGTATTGGGGCCATTATATTGATCAGTCAGACAATGAAGCTTGAAGAAGGCAAAAGATATGATTTCTTTGTTGAAAGAAAGGTGAAGGTAGGTGACAGTACCTATTTTCTGCTTACGGGACCCGGTGGGGTGAAATGCCTGTTACGCGAAAAGTACTATAAACATTATGGTATTCAAGTAGAAAGTATAATTAACTGCCGGGTTGATAAAATCAACTGCCGTGGAGAAATATTTCTTGAACCGGAAAACCCACATTACAGAGAAGGTGAGGAATATGATTTCTTGGTAACTGGCAGAGATGTAAGGATCAATGAATCAGGAGAATTAATGCCGGTTCTGCTGGTAAAAGACAAATTTAATATTGAGCTTGTTGTACCCTTGAGTATTATCGGGCCATATAATGCAGATGCAGATGATTATATCCGTTTAAAGATACGAAGGATAACAAAAGGCAGAATTTTTTTCATAGATCCTGAAAATCATAAAAAAAGCAATAGTATAGATGAAAATGCTGAATATGATTTCATGATCAGCGACAGGATAAGAGGAATGGATGGTAAAGACTATTTCATTGTATATGATAATGCAAATAATAAATATTCAGTACCGGTCGATCCGTATGCCTACTACGGGCTCGAAAAAGGAAAAACATTCAGGGGCAGGTATTTAAAATATCATGATACCGGTCAATATAAAATAGAACCCCTGAACCCATATTATGAGGAAGGAAATACATATGAGTTTGAACTATTATCAGTGAATGATATGCCCGATCGTTCAGATAAAATACTTCTTGTCGGCGATAAGTATGGATTGAAGCATAAAGTATTGGTACCTTTTGATTACAAGCCCGCTGAGAAGCCGGTTTTCAAAGTGGAGAAAATAAGGAAAGGATGGCCCTTGCTTGTACCTGTGTAAATGTAAATGGAAGAGAGGATAGACTCACTGAACGAGTGCATCTCCAATAAATACCGGGAATTTATATTATAATATTTTTAATTCAGTGGACATTGTCATGTACATTGGAACTGAGTCTCCTGTAGGTATAACAATGTCACCATTCATTTTCATTTCTGTATTATCAGAAACAATGATACCTTCCCTTATAGCAAAATAATAGTGTCCTGACCCATTTATGTCAAGATTCATTATAACAAGACCCTGGGGAGTCTGACTGCTTCCGTCTCTTGTGCCGGTAGCTGTATAACTTATTTTATAGCAGTCATATCCTGCTACTTCTTCTCTGGCTTCTACCGTATTGTGAGTTGTAATGATCATTTCTGCGTTTTCAGTTTCAGTGTTTATAGTCACTGTATCTGTTTTTTCCCATGTATAACCTATATCAATATTCTCATCCGGTAGTTCAGGAAATAACATCATGAAACTCTCCTTTAAGTCAGATGTTTGCATGCCACCTATGGTATAGGTTAGGTCCTGTTTTCCCTCAATATTTTCATTTTCCCCCCTGGTATCCATTGTCATCATGAAACTTTTACCCTTCATATCTTTGATATCTTCTTTCATACTTGTACCCATGCCACTGAATGACACACCAAGAGTGTCAATGGTAATTCCAAGCATCAAAGAACCATTGACTATTCCTTTGCCAATGGTGGTAAAGCCAAGTTCTGAATTAACAGATGTATTAATATCCTGTCCACCAAAAACCATGGTCTGGGTTACTTGAGATAACTGATTGTATGAATATGATTCATTTCCTGTGAATCCGTATTCAAGATTTCCTGCGCCGGAAGTAGATGATGTCAATTTTTTACTGCAGCCCACAATTGTCAGTGCACTAACAAGGATCAGGCTTACAAGAGTTAGGATGTTAAATCTTTTCATGTGTTTATTTTTAAAATAGAAATTAGATTGGCCTGTTTTTTTAATAGTGTAACAAATTTATTATTTTTTTTACTGTTTTACACGCTATGCCGCTATTTTTCTACCGTAGTGATGCTTTACTCATGAGATATTCAGGGATATCAATATTGAAATCAATTTTATCCACAATAAATTCCGTTCCATCACCTCTTTTAAGCACATCCTTGAAAACTATTTTGCGCGGATACCATCTTCCCTCTACCTGTTCAATCATTGACAATTCAGTCCTTTTAAGTAATTTGCCACTTTTAGCGTACAGTTCTTCCTTTAATGGTACATACCTTTTTTTATCAACCCATATTTTCCTCATCTGGTAAGCGATATCGGGATTATTGGCAACGAGGTCGACAACATAACATTCTGTGTCATTGTAATATTCTATACCGGCTAAGTCCGAGTCATAATTTTCGGTTAGTTTGGTGTCTTCCATCATGTCTTCATATGAAAGGTCAGATCCCATCACCGATTGTTTTAGCATATGTCCGGTAATTTGGATAGTGCGATCAGTGCCCGGGGAATAAATCCATAGCTGATCTTCAAGTTTGAGCATTTTTGTTCCCTGCTCCCTTGGGGGATTGGTATATTCGGTAAAAGCTTTGGTATCGCCTTCAGACCATGAATTGAATTCAATTGTTCTACTACTACGGTTGCCGTGAATGATCATTTTTGCTTCATAGTACCTTGTTTCAGATGACAGATTCCTGTCAATACGGTTCAGTATCTCATCACCTGTAAGTTGTGCTTCCATTGTAACATTCAATGAAAGCATCAAAACAGAAATTATTAGTGCATTTATTTTTTTCATATTATTCATAAATCATAAATCATAAATCATAAATCATAATTAATAGTTCATATCACGCTTGCAGCTCCTTGAACAGATTAGCTGTCTGCCTTCTGTAAATACCTATTCCGGCCAGCATTGTTCCGAATGCGGTTGAGAGCAGACCCGGTATAAAACCTATGTAATATGCATCAGCTGTTATTCTTGCCCTGAATACACCTGGCATAAGCAAAGTTGAGTCCTGGAGCATATGGCTTATATCAATACCCTGTACCTGCAACCAGTATGATAATCCAAGTCCTATGATAGTTCCGATGACAGAGCCAACTAAACCTACAGAAAGGGATTCTGCGATCATCGACCTGTAAACATGTCCCTTTGTTTCACCGATAGCCAGTCTCATTCCAACTTCGCCGTAACGGCGTATACCACCGATAAGGCCGGTATTCCACAGGATAATTGACAGTGCAAAAATGAATATAGCGCTTATTAAACCAATTGCTCCATTTATCAGGTCAAGATACATACTCATTCCGCTCGAGTCACGCAATGATAGCATTACCGGGTCGAATTCATCAATACCTCCCAGCTCACTATTGAATTCTTCTGACATTTCTATTGCCAGTTCATCATCATAGTAATCAACACTATTAAATCCCAGGATCTCACTGCTTGCATTCTGCATATCGAGTGCCAATCTGGCATCCTGTAAATCCGTTATCAGTGCTCCCTTGTCCAACATAGTGATTCCAAACCTTACTGTTCCGGCTAGCGTGAAATTATGTATGGCCATTCCTCCAAACATTGTTGAACCAATGAATGTTATTTCAGCACCCGGTTCTATCCCCAGCTTGGAAGCAAAATCATCGCTTAAAAGAACCTCACCCGGTGCATCAGGTAATGTTCCTTTTACAAGGGCTTTATTAAGCTGCATCCTTTCAATTTCACTGCTGTTTTCAGAAAAGAGGTCAAGAGCAAGGCCAACAGCTGTACCCTGCTCTTTTGTTTCGCCGTTTTCGTCGGGAACATCAATAAGTCCTCCGAATTGAATTCTTTTCACCCAATCAGTTTCAGGAAATCTTTCTCTTACCTTTGCAAGCAATTCATCAGTATTCGTTAACGAAAGATCCAGGGGCATAATATCCATGTTTTCCTTATATGATTGAGTTACAATCTTTACATGACCGGTTGAGTATTTTGCATTGAAGTTTATCATATCTCCAATTACACCTGTAAGATAGCAATAGAGAAATACAGTAAACATTACACCGAGAGCCACGACTAATACCGGGAGGCGGCTGCGGTTTTTATCTCTTATCAGTCCTTTCAGTAAAAAACGTATCATTGTGCTTTTCCTCTTATTGCTTCTGTTGGATTCATTTTGGATATTCTTCTTGAGGGCAGGTAGCTGACTATTGTCGTACTTATTACGATTAACAGCAAGGTCATTATAATAAGTCCAAGCCCGTAGGCAGGATAAATTCTTTCTGCCATTGCCAATCCGAATTCATCTACACTGACCGGTATTGCAAAACCTGTGTTAGACATCCAGAAAAGTAGGGGTATACCCCAGGCGGCTCCCAGGAGCACAGCCAGGATGGAATGCATTGCGCCTTCAACAGTGAATATGCCCACTACCTGCTTCCTTGTCATTCCCAATGCTATGTAAGTCCCTATTTCTTTTTGCCGGCGGAAGATTGAAAGTACCTGGGTGTCAAAAACTGCCAGAAGACCTAATGCAAGGAAGACAACATATATAAAGGAAGTACCTATTGTTTTTGTCTTTATGGTATCAGTAATTGCAGACAGCAAGAACTCTGTATCTTTAAACTCCCATCCCGGGATTGGATCAGGATCTGTCATTTCCTCTTTAACAACAATAAGGGTAGCCTCATTGGGCATTCCGGTTATTTCCTGCATAGTTGACAGTGGCATCCATACCTGTGCTGCATCTACAGTTGGAACGTTTGTCTTAAAAATATCTGTAATAACTATTTCAGTAGCATCGAAGGTACCGTTTACATCCCTCCACCTGATAGTTGTAATATCGCCCTTTTCGAACTTTGTTGCCGTTGCCATGGCTGTTCCAATTATTACTGGTATCTCATTGTAATCCCCTTTCAGGCTGGATGTGGGTAGGGCCAGGATCTGCTGATCCGGATCAATACCCTTCATGAGTATATTTCTCATTCTTCCCTGTGGGTATATTGTAGCCTGTGAAATAAGCACAGGGCAATAGGTACCTTTTTGTGTCCCGCTTAAGACCGACTTCGGTATATCACGGTGACTGTCTTCCAGGGTAAAGGAGTCATGAGGATCGTATTCAGTATGCCAGTACTGTCCTCCCCCTATTTCCCATTCTTTCATGTCGGTCATTGCTTCCCTGTTCCATCCTTCAATAAAGCCATGAAGCAGAATAATGAGGATAAATGTTATTGACAATACTATTACATTTAGCCAGGTTCTCAGACCCGCCCCAAGTAAGTTTCTAATTGATAGTTTAAATGCAATCATATTTTTAACCTCTCTCTTCTTTACTCTTTATTTTATCACTTGCCACAGCACCATCTAAAAGACTTATTTTTCTTCTGAGGTACTGTATAACTTTTTCATCATGAGTTGCGAACAAAAATGTTGTATTCATATCCCTGTTGAGCTTTTCCATTGTTTGTAGTATATGATGTGAGTTTTCTGCATCCAGGTTTGCAGTAGGTTCATCTGCAAGAACGAGCTCAGGTCTTTTAACCATTGCCCTGGCTATTGCCACCCTCTGGCACTCACCACCTGATAATTGTGACGGTTTTGACTTTACTTTGTCGAGAATGCCTACCCACTCAAGGGCATCCATTACTGCCTTATCTCTTTCTTTCTTAGTCATTTTCAGCAAGAGGAGAGGGAATTCGACATTTTCAAAAACAGTGTAAACAGTTAAGAGGTTAAAGGTTTGAAATATAAAACCCATATGCTGTCGCCTGATTAATGCAGCTTCTTTAATGGAAAGATCGCTTACATAGTGCCCAAGAACATTAGCCTTCCCAAAAGTAGGGTTATCCAGCAGGCCAATTATGTTAAGCAGGGTGGTCTTGCCGGAGCCCGAAGGACCAACCACACCACAGAATTCGCCTTTCCTGAAAGTGAGATTAATGTCATCCAGGGCGGTAAATTTTGTGTTTCCCATGGGAAATTGCTTTACCAGCCCCTCGATGTTGATAATTTCAGAATTGTTCATATTACTTATTTAGTCTTTAACCTGATTAATTCATAAACTCAATTTTCAAGTAAAAATACATCATTAATTTTTTCAAAATAGGATTTATTATCCAAAAACACACAATATTTCCGGATTGACTATCACTACTATTAATAATTGGGCATACTTCTCCCACTCCGGTAACCTTTTTATTACCATACCACTATCAATTTCCTGCATGTAAAAGAACG
>JAYEGY010000093.1:0-11154 GCA_034659275.1 Bacteroidota bacterium
GAGGTGATGTCCAATTATTCCAGGTTCAAATACTCCTGGCTTAAAAGCAGGAATGTTATTTTTGAAGGAGCAACCTACTCATAGTCTGAAATTACGGGTGGTTGTTTACCTTGAAAATCTATGTTTAAGTTAAAATTCAATGCCCCGCATAATTTATTTTTGTCCAGAGGCTAAAATAATAATTTTAATCCCTATTTTATATATCAATAACAAAATCCAATGCTCCTTAACATTTTGTTTAAGTTGCCGGATATAGGATAACATATTTCAACCGGAAACGGCTAATGATCCGTAGAATCTTGCAGGCTGTTAATTTCCTTGAACAGTGTTTTGAAACATTCTACGGCTGAACCTCCAAAACGAATATTCTCTTCCTCTTGCCCGTACCAGGCTTTTAAAAATCGTCCGGCCGGAGACCATACCGTTTGCATCATGCCCAGGAAATGGGATGACATCTGTGGTGCGGAATGGGTACGGTAGCGAACCATATTTTCAAGCTGGTCAACTGCAACATCGGGTTTGCGGTACGGACAGGTGACCACATCTAGTTGATGCATGGCAAAATAGGGTGCAGTGTGATCGGGCCGTTCATAATGCCAGTCGCAAATCACAATATCTTTCGGAATCATATCAATGGCACGGGCCGTGTAATTCATGCTTGCCTCCCACATGCCCATCCCTGTGGCTTTGCCATCAATGAGACGGTCGCCCCATATCCATAGCTTGTAGCCCTTTTGCATCAGGTGGTTCCGGATGCGCCATACCTCATCGGCAAACAATTTGCCTTTATCGATTCCGGCACACCGCGGGCATTGATCATCACCCAGGTAAAATACTTCATCCATGCCTGCATGGAATGCCGATGCTTCAAATACCTCCATGAGCTCATCCACCAGGGCAAAGACCACATCATGTACTTCGGGATGCAGAGGGCAATAACTTTTACAATAGAGGCCATCATCGTTGGGCCATTCATATTTCTCCGGCATCTGAATATGCGGGGTCTCGTCAAATTCAGGATATTCCCTCAGCAAAGGATTGACTGTCTCGTGCCAGCTCTGGTGTCCCAGAAGGTTGATATGGGGGATGATCTGAATATTTGCGTCTTTGCATGCTTCCACCAGTTTCTTGACGTCGCTTTTACTGAGTGGGTTTTCTGCACGTAGTTCAGGGTGGCTTTCATATTCATATCCAAAGTCTACCATCAGCACCAGGGTATTCACACCCATGGACTTCAGATCTTCAGATATAAATTTCACGAAGAGATCCACTTCCTGGTTATTGGGAGCACCAATGCATAATCCCCTGACCGGCATTATGGAGTCGATGGATTCACTGGAGATCCCTTCAATTACGGTCACACCTAATATTAAAATTGCCAGAATGATCTTTTTCATAGGAGTAAAGTATTTATAGGTTTGGGTTATTGTCTATCTATGGATTAAATATACTAAAATTTCAAGCATATTTGGGGCTGTCTCAAAAGTCTGGTTTTTTGTCATCCTGAACGAAGTGAAGGATCTATGTTGCTGGTATTCAGCATTGAGGTTGCTTTCAGCGAGCTCGAATCACTCGCCCTCGAGTACTCGGGGCTCGCGATTCCCGGTTAACGATTTAACAGTTTAACGACTCAACAACCCCTAAACTCCTAAACCTCTCAACATCTAAACATTTTTAATAACTTAGTGTTAAATAAAAAAACAAATCATGAAAATAGTATCACTCGACAAGGTTGAAAAGAACAAGGTTAACATGGAAGGAGCCGTTGGTGCCTGGAAACAGCTACCCCTGGGCAGTAAAGACGGGGCCCCGGTTTATTCGTACAGGGTCTTTACGGTTGATCCCGGTGGTCATACCCCCTACCACAATCACCCCTATGAGCACATGAACTATATTATAGAGGGCATAGGTGCACTTGTGAATGAAAAAGGTGAAGAAATACCCCTCAAAGCGGGTGATTTTGCACTGGTTGAACCGGACGAAAAGCACCAGTACCGCAATAAAGGCGACAAACCATTTAAAATTATCTGTGGCGTGCCAAAGGAATTTGAGTAATATAGGCTGAGGCGGTAAGGGAGTCAATTACGCCGAGCATCAGCGAGGCAAGTTACGCGACCAACGGGAGCAAATTACATCATTCCAATATTCCAGTTTAATAAAGTTTCGTAAATTGTACGATGAATAATCAATCATAGAAGTCATAAAAATGAGCCAAAAACCATTTCATTTCTGGGAGGAACTCAAAAGACGTAAAGTCTTCAGGGTGCTTGCCATTTATGCTGGCATTGCCTACATAATAATTGAGGTAGTCAACAATATATCTGAACCCTTGCACCTCCCTGTATGGGTCTCTACTCTGGTTATATTACTTCTGGCAATAGGATTTCCTGTGACGGCAATCCTCGCATGGATATTTGATTTCACTACCGAAGGGATAGTTAAAACAGAGCCAGTAGAAAAACCAGAACATAAGGAGCCGGTAATAAAACATGCCAGGAAAAGTCGCCTCAAAGCCAGTGATTTTGTGATAGCTGCCTTGATCATAGTAATAGCGGTGCTCGTATGGCCTAAAATATTCAACAGGAACAGCCTGGAGAACATGGTCACGGCCGATGGGAGAATATCAGTTGCTGTTATGCCCTTTCAGAATATGACCAGTGACACAACCTGGGATATCTGGCAAAGTGGTATACAGAATGAAATGATAGCCTCACTTACAAACTCGGAAGAATTAAAAGTAAGGCAAACGGAAACTGTTAACAGCATAATGCAAAGCAGCGGCATTACCAGTTATGCCTCAATATCACCTTCAATAGTAAATACAATTTCAAGGAAACTGGACGCAGGCATAGTGGTCATGGGCAGCATAAATAAGGCTGGTAATACAGTACGGGTGAATACCCAGCTCATCAACCCTAAAAATGAAGAAGTAATACAGTCATTTCAAATCGAAAGTACCGGGAGGGAGGAGCTGATCTTCGATGTTATTGATTCACTCTCTTCGCAGGTTAAGAATTTCCTGATAATATCAAAAATTAAAAAGGAATCGCCCCTTAATTACGATTATTCCTCACCCACAGGTTCGCCCGAGGCATACAGGTATTTCACCTACGGACAAAAAGCCTTCTTTGCTTCGGATTTTAATACAGCGATCAACTATTATTCGAAAGCCATAGCCATCGATTCCAGCTTTAATGATGCAATAAGAATGATGTCCGTTGCCTACTACAACATGAGTCAATATGACCAGTCTAAAAAATGGTTTTTAAAGGTGTACGAAAATAGAAATCAAATGGGCATTAAGATGAATATCCTCCTAAACTGGTTCCATGCGATGTTATTTGAAACACCGAATGAAGAAATTAAATATTGTAATCAGCTCCTTGAACTTGATGATCAGTCGGCCCCAATGTATTATGAATTAGGTCGAATATATGTAGCACTGGGCCAATATGGCAAGGCAATCACGGCAATGAGCAAAGCATTTTATATTTATAAGAAATGGGAGACGAAACCAAGGTGGGCACAAGATTACGTTATGCTTGGATTTTCATACCATGAAACCGGACAGTACAAAAAGGAAAAAAAGCTTTATAAGAAAGCAGAAGAGGATTTTCCTGGAACCTATTATATCCCACAAAGACAGGCAATACTGGCACTTACTGAAAAAGACACGCTTGCTGCAAACGGGTATATTAAGAAATGTAAATCCATCGCTAAAGATTTCTTTTCATTATCCGATGCGGAAGTTAATTTTGGACTGGCCTATATTTATACGGAAGGAGGCTACCTTGATAAGGCCGAGAAATTATACCGGGAAGCCATATTGATGGAACCTGAATACCCCAGCTGCATTTATAACCTGGGATGGTTCCTGGTACATCATGATCGAAATATTGATGAAGGCTTAGAACTAATAAATAAAGCACTGGCACTAAGACCCGACCGTTACCTTTACATTGAAAGTAAAGGTGAAGCATTATATAAGCAAGGTAAATATGAAGAAGCCCTGGAACTGCTTGAAAAAGCCTGGGAATTAAGACCCTTATATAATCATTCAAGTTACCTCATGCTCGAGGAAGTAAGAAAAGCCATTGCAGGTCAACTAATAAATTGAACTTACTGCTTGTACATCATAAATCTTAAGCCGACGTAACTATATGCCACAAAAACCGAACAAACTCATAAGACTGTGGCAGGAGTTAAAAAGACGCAAAGTCTTCAGGGTGGTTACAATATACGCTGCAACTGCCTATATCATTATTGAACTGGTTAATAACCTTGTCGAGCCCCTCTTCCTGCCGGAATGGACGGCAACATTGATTCTTATCCTCCTCCTTGCAGGCCTGCCTCTTGTCATTATACTGAGCTGGGTATTCGATGTCACCGGCGAGGGGATAGTCAAAACCAAATCCAAACCGGATGAAGATGAAGATAAAGATACACCCCGACGGATAAAAAGAAGACTCAGGGTAAATAATATTGTGATTGGTATTTTACTTATTGTAGTGATTATTCTTTTATGGCCAAAAATATTCAGCCGGGACAAAATTGATAGCGAGCCAGGCGCAAATGAATACCTAACTGTAGCTGTATTACCATTTCAAAATATGACAAATGATACAAGCTGGAATAAGTGGCAAACTGGAATACAGGCTAACCTGATTACTTCCCTTGCAAATACACCGGATTTGAAGATAAGACCTAAAGATAACATCAACAGCCTTTTACGAAGTGGAAGATTCTCTGACTATTTTTCAATAACACCTGCTGAAGCAAACAGGATATCACAAAAGCTGCGCGCAGAAATGTTTATTTATGGTACTATTAAACAATCGGGTAAGATAATAAGGATAAATGCTCAATTATACGACACTAAAAAAAAGAATAACTTCCAGTCTTTTCATGTTGATGGAACAGCGGAGAACATACTGCAATTTATTGATTCACTTTCTTTTCTGGTAAAGAATTACCTTATTATATATGAACTCCGGAAGGAAGTGCCTTCTGCATTTCAAAAGCTAATAAATACTGATTCTTATAAGGCCTATGCTTACTTTGCCCATGGATACAATGCATTGAAAAAATTTGATTATGCTACAGCTACAGGATGGTTCTCCCAGGTTATGGAACATGATTCAAGCCTTGTTTTTTCACAGCTATTGCTTTCACTGTCGCTCATCAAACAGGAAATGTATATAGAAAGCAAAAAGTGGTCCCGGCGCGCCTGTGAAAAAAGAGAAAATATACCCCTGGAGCTTGAAATATGGCAAGATTATATCCATGCTTTAACTTTTGAAACCCCGAAGGAGGAAATAAAATACCTTAATCGCTTGCTGGAAATTGACGATCAGCTTGCGGAACTATATTACTACAAAGGTATGGCATATAACAGAATGCATCAATATGACAGGGGAATACAGGAATTGGAAAAAGCAATCAGCTTATATGAGGACCAATATTCAAAACCATTCTGGGATCCTGTTTATGCTGAATTGGGACTGGCATACCACAAAACCAACCAGCTAAGGAAAGAGAAAGACCTGTATAAAAAAGCAATAAAGGAGTTTCCCTATAATCATCAACTCAAAGGCAGGCAGGCAATAATGGCTCTTTCTGAAGGTGACACAATTGAAGCAAATAAATACCTTTCAGAGTATGTTTCTTTATGCAAAGAGAACCTCTTAAGAGAATCAGTTATAACAACAAACATAGCTGATATTTATTCGTGTGCAGGTAAGTATGATGAAGCAGAAAAGTATTACCGTGATGCACTCTCTCTGGAGCCTGAAAACCCTGGCATAATGAATAAGCTTGCCTGGTTATTGATTGATAATGATATGGGAATTGATGAAGGTATCGACTTAGTTAATACGGCTCTGGAATTAAATCCTGACAATTATAATTACTTGCTTACCAAAGGATGGGCTTTGTATAAGAAAGGTAAATACGAAGAAGCATTGGAACTCCTGGGAAAAAGCTGGGAATTGAAGCCGGTTTACAATCACAGGGTATTCCTTCATCTGGAAGAAGCGAAAAAAGCAATTAGTAATCAGACTGAATAATATAAACTATCAACATAACAATTAAGGGCCACCGCTGATCCTCTAAAACGTTAACTGCTATTTAAATCAATGATAAAAAGGAGGTATAATATGAAAACATTAAAATTGAATTCCATGAGCACCCTGATGGTGGCTTTTTTTCTTACCTTTCTTTTTACTGCTTGTCTTTCCCAAAACGCAGAAAACAATAAGTCTATGAAAATTCAAAATGACGAAATCATCAAATTGCCTGAGCCCAGCAAAGATGGTAAAATATCGGTTGAAGAAGCCCTTGCAGGCAGAAGGTCAATAAGAGAATATTCAGGTGAGCCTCTTTCATTATTCGAGATATCACAGTTGCTCTGGGCCGCCCAGGGAATTACCCAGAAAGAGGATGATCCCCCGTCTATGTGGCATGGCGACCAGTGGATGGGAGGACTCCGGACAGCTCCTTCTGCCGGAGCATTGTATCCCATTGAACTGTATATTGCTGTAGGAGAAGTAAATGAATTATCACAGGGTCTGTATAAATACCATCCCGGTGAGCATGGGATTATTAAAATCCTTGACGGCGATAAAAGAGATGATATTGCAGAAGCTGCCCTGAACCAGGGATGTGTTCGGACAGGGGCGGTTGATATTATCATGACCGGGGTCTACAGAAGAACTGCACATAAATATGGCGACAGGGCTGAGCGGTATGTACAGATTGAAAGCGGAGCCGTATGTCAGAATATATATCTCCAGGCACATGCCCTGGATCTCGGGACAGTAATTGTAGGTGCTTTCCAGGACAATATACTGAAATCCACACTGAATCTACCCAATGATGAATATCCCCTGGGCATAATGCCTGTAGGAAAGAAATAATAATGACATTGTTCAATTAAGTCCACTATCCAAAGGATCCTAATTCTAAGGCTAAGGCTAAGGCTAAGCCTTACTTTGTCCGTCGTAGCGTAAGCGGAGGTGTGAGTAAATCATTAGCCCTGAAGTTCAGGGCCAATGACGCATCGAAGGGTGAATTCTTTAGCACCCTGTTGACTAAGACAATACTGCGATAATAGCCAATTCGTTCCAGCGGCCAAAGGTCCCTGAGTAAGTGAAGCGCCCTGAGTAAACGAGGGGTGCTGAACGCATCGAAGGGTGATCCCACTGGCACTCGGTTGACTGAGTCAATACTGCGATAATAGCCGATTAAGTACACCGGCCAAAGGTCCCTGAGTAAGTGAGGCGGTACGAGAGCATCGAGTAACGCCGAACGCATCGAAGGGTGATGCTATTGAAACACTTATTAATAATTATCCTGTTAATATAATTTTCACAGGTGGTACAGTTTTGAGTATTGCTAACAATATTATTTGCTAATTTCAACTTCAAGCACTCCGTCTACAAACTCGTTTTTAATGCTAAGGCTGATTTTTCAAGTTACAACAATCTCATAATCAATTCAAATTTATTTCTTAACTTGCTTTTAATTAACCATAAAACCTAACTAATTATGAAACGAATATTGTATTTACTTCTGGGAATTGTAATTATTACCTATGCCTGCCAGACTAACTCCGAACTAACTGATTCTGATAAGGAAGCTATAGTGCAGGCTGTACAGGAAGCAAGCCAGGGATACTGGACAGCTATAGGACAAACATACGACAATGAAAGTCCTGGGGAAATCAAGAAATACTTTGACGAAAATGCTGATATAATATGGCAAACTGAGCCTGTCGCCTTTGTTTTAAATACCAGTATCACGAATAAACAAGCTGACTGGCTTGAAATGTTTGAGACAATAATTATGAATAGAATTTCGACCCCTTGTACTATACTGGAAACATATTATTCGGTAATATCTCACGACAAAGTTCTTGAAGTGATTAAAGGGGATGCTTCTTATATGGAAAAAGACAGTACTGTTGTTGGTCCTTTTAAATATGTCAATACAGCTTTATGGGCAAATATAAATGGAGAATGGAAAATGCAATTCAATCATCAGTCAACTGATAATTGATCAGAGCAATATTGCTAATCTTTACTAATGGCAGATCTCAGGGCCTACAGCTCGAGGAAATGCAGCACCACCCCCAGGCTTATGGTTTGGAGGTGTTTGTTTATTTACTGTTTTTAGTGTAAAAACTATCATTTAAATAGCTTAATAGATTCTAATACTCTCTCTATTACTCTACCCTTATAGCAAGAGATAGGAAAAAAAGACCGTCTATATGGCGGTTTTCATCATATACAGCATCATTTTATCCTGACCTGTAACCAGCCGATTTAGTATTACTCAAGGAATCCCTTTGTATAATTTTATTAGGCTTTTATGTCTTTATTTCTTAACTTGGGGATAATTATCTGATCATTAACTAAAAAGCATAACAATGAGAATCCTTATTACTGGATTTGTTGTATTTGTGATCTGGTCTATCTTTTCTGTCTGGCTATATGTTGATAAAATAAAGCCTCCATTGAAAAAGCCTGAAGCTGTACAGAAAATTCCTGAAGCCCAGACCAATATTGCAGATTCACTAAGGCAACCAACCGCATTAAGGCCCGATGACCTTATAATTTACTTTGAATTTGACGATGCCGAATTCAAACCTGGTCCGGAAACAGATGACAGAATTGCTGAATTTAAAACCTGGCTTGATAATAATCCTGAATCAATGCTTTATATAACCGGGCATGCCGATAATATAGGGACAAGGGAATATAACAAGATACTGGGACTTAAAAGAGCTCAGAATATTAAGAAATATCTCGAAAGCAAAAGTATCGAAGCAGGAAAAATGATAACAGAATCTAAGGGAGAGGATAAGCCTGTAAGCGATCAAAATACAGAAGAGGCACGAGCAATGAACAGAAGATCAGTATTAACAATTAAAAAATAAAATCATGTATCCATTGTTTATAGATTTAGCGCTATCAGTCACCGGATCAATAGTTTTATTAGTTCTTCTGCTTCTGGTAGCCGGTGTTATAGGATATCTTACCGCCTGGTATTATGCAAAATCGATATATACTCCTATAATTGCAGGTCTTGAAAAAGAGAAGACAGCGTTGAATAATCAAATTTTGGGATTAAAGGACGATATTAGCAAACTTAATGGTAAGGTTGATAAACTAAATGATGAAGTTGTGAAACTCAATGGTGAGGCTGTCAAAACCAAAGAGAAAATTGGAAAGCTTGAAAAGGAGATAGCTGAAAAGGACAAAGAAATTGAAAATCTAAAAAACACAAAAGAGGGAAATTAGGATATTGCTGGCGAACTGTATTATTTTAAAGTAAGTTAGACCAAATAAATGTATAAACTAATTTGTATTAGGGATTTCACCGTTTTGGTATCTGTCACACCTAATGTTCGCATCTATCAACAGATGGGTGGATTTTCTCAATTATAAATTTTCTGTCTTGATCAAGAAATACTTACACCATGAGTATTATTGATCCTATCAATTTCTTGTCGAGCATAAAATGCAATTCTTTTCTGCGCAGTTCTTTCAACATCAGATTGAATATCAAGATCTCCTATGATAATAATATTCTCATCATTCAATCTATTTACAGGACCAGTGTAGTTAAATGAACATTAAATTTTTTAACTTTAAAGTTTTAAACTTTAAGTATTTTTCCTGGTATACTTTTAAATATCATTAACAAACTATTTAAAACTATGAATATTTTACTGGTCTACCCTCAATATCCTGATACATATTGGAGTTTTAAACATGCTTTGAAATTTATTTCGAAAAAGTCCGCAAATGTTCCTTTAGGGATACTTACAGTAGCTTCATTACTTCCTGAGGACTGGAACAGGAGACTGACAGATCTCAATATCAGCAAGCTTAAGGATGAAGATATTAAATGGGCCGATTTAGTATTTATCAGTGCAATTGCTGTACAATCAGCTTCGGTAAAACAAATTATCGGACAATGTAAGCATCTCAAAGCCAAAATAGTGGGAGGAGGTCCATTATTTACGGAAGAATTTGAACAATATTCTGATATTGATTACCTTGTGTTAAATGAAGCAGAAATAACACTTCCTCTTTTTATTGAAGACCTGAAGAAAGGCCGGCAAAAAAGAATTTATCAAACTGACCAGTTTGCTGATATAACAAAAACACCTCCCCCGGATTATTCACTGTTAAAACTCAATGAATATGCAACTGCAGGAATCCAGTATTCAAGGGGATGCCCCTATGATTGCGAATTTTGTGACATAACAGCTCTGTTTGGACGTCGTGTGCGTACTAAAATGACAGCACAGATAATAGCTGAATTGGATCAATTGTTAAGGATCAAATGGAAGGGCAGTGTCTTCTTTGTTGATGATAATTTTATCGGACATAAAAAGAATCTGAAAACCGAATTACTGCCAGCTATTATCAGTTGGATGGAAGCAAATAACAATCCGTTCACCTTTCTTACAGAAGCTTCTATTAATATGGCTGACGATAAAGAATTGATGGATATGATGGTCAGGGCGGGTTTCACAAAAGTATTTGTGGGTATAGAAACGCCTGATGAGGATAGTTTAAGTGAATGTAACAAGTTTATGAATAAAAATCGTAATCTGATCGGTTCTGTAAATACGATTCAGCAGTCTGGCATGGAAGTAATGGCCGGTTTTATTGTCGGTTTTGACCACGATCCTCCGAATATCTTTCAACGACAGATTGATTTTATTGAGAAAAGCGGGATTGTAACTGCAATGGTGGGCCTTCTAAATGCACCCAGATTATCAAAACTATACCGGCGATTGAAAGATGAAGGCAGGATAATCGGCAAATCAACAGGTGACAATACGGATTACTCATTGAATTTTATACCGGCAATGGATAAAGATAAGCTGTTAAAAGGATATCAGAAGATCATTAAAGAGATATATTCCAGCAAGACATATTACGCCAGGGTAATGAAGTTTCTGAAACAATATAACCCTCCCTTAAAGAAGCATATTTCATTAAACAAACTTATGGCACTAATAAGATCTGTCCTGATTATCGGGATTCTGGAGAAAAACCGGAAATATTACTGGTACCTTCTGTTCTGGAGCATTTTTAACAAACCGAAATCATTCCCATTGGCAGTTACCTACAGCATATA
>JAYEGY010000094.1:0-44817 GCA_034659275.1 Bacteroidota bacterium
TGAAGATGTTCCACTCCTGGACTCATGGTGGAATACAGATAATCACACGGTTAATCTGACATTTACCTATAAGGAGACCAAATGATTTCAAGAATTTGGATATCGATATTATACTAATTTAAACAGACATAATCATGAATTCCATTATAAAAATCATTACTTGTATAGCACTATTTGCTTTTACACTGTGCTCCTGTGATAAGAAAGACCAGGAAATAGTGTATGGGAATCTTGGTGAAATAACGGTTACCGTGGAGGGAGACCAGAGCGTTGTTCCGGCAACATTGACATTCACGGCTTCAGCCGAGAATGCAGTGTTCTTTATCTGGGACTTCGGTTATAAGAAAGACCTTAATGAAGCTGATGATGACGAGACAATGTTGTCCATGGGTAACATTGGAGAGGAGGTAGAGCTTACCTTTCGGCACGGGGGAACCTATACGGTTAAGGTTACAGCCTATAACGGCAACTATGAGACGAAAACAAGGGATATCACTATCAATCTCTATTCTTTTGAGGATGATCTCACCGTGAATATCACTGAGGAGATTGATCTTGATATCGACAGGGATATGTGTAACCCTGATAACAGTCTGTCCTTCAATCTTGAATTTGATGTTACCGATTCCCACTCGATTCTCGATAAACTGTATGTTGTCCGTTCATATACTTCGGTTATATTGGGCGATTACATTGTGACAGATACCCTTACATCAACCAGTATTAACTATACCTATACAACCCAGGCTGAACTGCTTGAATCATTTGGCATAACATACGGAACAGAGGTTAATGATGAAGATGTATTGACCTACAGTCTATATGGAATTGGTAATAATGGTGTTACCGAATTGCTGGATGAAGTAACAGTCACAGCCTCAGTAAACCTGATAGAAGCAGTAACCATACCCCTGGGAAATTGGGAAGCTAAAAATGATGATACGGGCTTTACAAAAACAGTAGTGATACATCGTCCGTCTCCTTTCAGGGCAACTGACGATGGGAGGTACTGGATAACCGACTTTGGTCTTGACTGGTCAAACTGGCATGACTACTGGTATACAACTGAGTTTAAACTCATATGCCCGGTAGAAGGTGATCCAAGATATATAATCGATCTGATCGGCGCAGGTCTTGATACGGGACAGGAACAGACAGATATTGACCATACAGGCACCGAAGTGACAAAGGATATACGTATTATGCCGTATATTTACAGCGATACTTCTGTCGGATATTACGATCCTGATGCACAGGTTATAAGTTTTGTTAACGTACCTCTGACGGATGCCTGGTGGGGAGCCGATAATCATACAGTGAACCTGACTTTTACATATTTGGGGAAATAGACAACCTCATATTGCCTTAGTTAATGTTTATTTATGGAGTGCAATAAAGATATAATGGGAATAAATAATAGTGTAATTGATTATATAATTCACAGTTATATACTCAAACTCATAATATCTTTATGCACTCCATTATTTAGTAGATCAGCAATAATTATTATTGTTCTGGTATTCCTGGTGGGCAAAAGCAATGCCCAGCCATATAGTGGAACTATATTCATTGACCCGGATATAATTACCTCTGAAGATTCTTCGGCTTTTGAGTCGATAAACTATACAGGAAGGGGGATAAGAACAGTATATGATAGACGAACAGGCTGGATAGATATGAACGCTTACCTCTTCGATGTTACCTGGAATGACGGACTTACAACGGAAGCACAGGTGAATCCGGAATTCGGAACTGTCGAAGCCGCATCAACAATTGCAGAAAAGTATGCAGTGATAACTGGACGACTGCCTACCTGCCTGAGAGTAGATGTGGATGCATTATGGATACATAAGGGTACAGAACCTTTTGGTGGTGGGAACAATTCAATATTGATACACACGGGGCAGTCTGCCATATATGAGAATGACGGTATATTGGAAGAAACACTGGTACATGAGGCCAGCCATACTTCGCTTGATGCCACTCATGCATCAGCTACAGGATGGATAAATGCTCAAACCCTTGATGGCACCTTTATTTCAACCTATGCAAGAGACAATCCTGAAAGGGAAGATATAGCAGAAAGCTTTCTGCCATGGTTAGCCGTTCGTTATAGAAGTGATCGTATATCGGAAGATGATTATAATACAATAGTACAGACTATTCCAAATAGGCTGCAATACTTTGATGATATAGATTTTGATATGTTCCCGGTTTCCGTTGTTACAAACTGTGAAAAGATGGAAAACCAACTAGGTAATAAACTGTTGATTTATCCAAATCCCTCTGAAGGGCTGTTTTACATGGAACATGACCAGGATTTTACTCGTATAAGAGTATGGTCGCTTACAGGAATTCAGATTCTTGATATTCCTTATGAAAGTAATCGTATGCTAGACCTGATGACATATCCTGAAGGAATATATATTATTGAGTTAAATGACGGGAATAAGTCAATTCTGGCAAGGGTGATAAAAAAATAGTAAGAAAGGGAAAATAATAAGTTATTATTCAATCTTACTGCAAACTGCAAATTAAAATCATACTACTGTATGTATATAAGTAGATATATTGCTTTTTGCATGACCATAATACTGCTAATGTTGGATGTGGGTGTTAATGGGCAGGAATATCTCATACTGATGAATGACAGGAATGCCGGGTTTTATGAAGTAAAAAAAGCTGCCGAAGAATATTTTATTAAGGATGGTAAAGGGAAAGGCTCTGGGTACAAGCAATATAAGCGCTGGGAATGGTTTGTTGAAGAACGAATATATCCCAGGGGAGATATGTCAGTGTTAAGCAGTAATAACCTTTACCGTGAAATTAGTACTTTTCGTAGCAAATATCCCCTGTCAAAAGATAATGGAAATAAATGGGCCCCTGTACCAATGCGGGTTTATGATAATGTTGACGGTCATTGGTCACCGGGAACAGGCCGGATGGACAGGGTAATGCTTGATCCTACGGATCCTGATATTATATATACCGGGGCACCCACTGGCGGATTATGGAAATCAACCGACGGAGGTTTGCACTGGGAAACCAAAACAGATGGCTTGCCATCTATAGGTATCAGTGGTATAGCCATCGATCCTACCGATACAGATATAATATACATATCAACAGGAGATGGTGATGGTACCGGAACATATTCTTCGGGTATCTTCAAATCAACGGATGCTGGCAAAACATGGATATCCCTTAGTTTATCTTTTGAGGCCGACAATAATATTCAGGGCAAAAAGCTTATAATTCATCCTATTAATCCGGATATTCTTTTCTTCACTTCCTCGACAGGTATCTATAAAACAACTGATTCAGGACTGTCATGGAGAAGGGTTATGGAAGGGCAATTTGATGACATAGAGTTTAATACCGGTAATCCCAGCATAGTGTACGCTACACAGAACGATGCATTTTACAGGTCGGTAAATACGGGTGAAAGCTTCACAAGGATTTCGGTGCAGGCAAGCGGCAGGATAATAATAGGGGTGACAAAAGCAGCCCCTTCATATGTTTATCTCGCGAGTGGAAAGGAGGGTATATTCCTGTCAAACGATGAAGGAAAGTCTTTTAAATTTATTGGCGAACATCCCTTCGAGAAGGGCTTAAAATGGTATATGTGGGCCTTTGCAGTGTCACAAACCGACCCCGATATTTTGCATATAGGCGAGATTGAGTCATATAAGTCAGTAGACGGGGGAGTTACATGGTCAGAAAAAACAACTGAATGGCTGTGGAATAACGAGATTGGCTATACTCACTGCGATTTCCATGAAATGAAATATTTCGGTGACACACTTTATGTATGTACCGATGGCGGGTTGGCAAAGACCACGGACGAAGGTGAAAGCTGGGAGTTGTATTTTAACGGGGTGGAAACAACTCAGATTTATAATATAAGCGTTTGCAAGTCAGATACCGGAATGATAATGTTCGGTTCTCAGGATAACGGTGTATACTATCATACTATAAACGGATGGTGGGGATGGCTAGGAGGGGATGGAATGGATGTGATATATGATTATAATAACCCTGCCACTCGTTATGCCACTATACAGAATGGCGAGCTATATTGTAGTGACCATTCAATAGAACAGGCAGGCATGGGAGGGTGGGTGACTCCTCTGGCTATACATCCGGAAAATCCCGAAATACTCTATATTGCCACTGACGTTATTAGGAAGAGTACAGACAGAATGGCTTCATGGATAACCATA
Organism: Bacteroidota bacterium; assembly: GCA_034659275.1. Lineage (GTDB taxonomy): Bacteria > Bacteroidota > Bacteroidia > Bacteroidales > VadinHA17 > UBA9300. The sequence continues at coordinate 4,224 of JAYEGY010000094.1, forward strand.
GGTGATTTCGGAAGCGATTATAAAAAATCATTATCTGTAGCTGAATCTGACCCTGATTATATTTATGCATCAGAGGAAGCAAGGGTATGGAAAACGATTAACGGGGGTGATACATGGACGGAGGTATCAAACGGATTACCTGACCTGATGGTAACCTCAATTGCCGTTCATCCCCTGAAACCTGATGTTATAGCAGTATCACTGTCGGGGTACAAGAGGGGTGAAAAGGTCTATATCTCATATGATGCTGGTAACACATGGTCTAATTATAGCATGAACCTTCCCAACATCCCCGCAAACAGGGTAGTGTTCGGGCAATATGATAACAATCCTCTGTATGTTGGTATGGATGTGGGTGTTTACTATACAAATGATGATCTGGCCTTATATGATGATTATTCAAACGGATTGCCGGATGCCATAGTGAGAGACCTGGAGATAAACTATCAAACGGGTTTATTGTTTGCAGGGACATACGGTCGGGGGGTGTGGAAGATTAAGACCGCTGCACCTGTTATTACTGACCTGCCCGGACAGCCTGGTGAACCATATCCGGCAGACGGAGCTGTAAATGTAAGCACTAGGCTTGACCTGGCCTGGGAACCCGGGAATCAGACACAGGGACATAATGTATATTTCGGAACATCTGATCCCCCGGTGATGGTTTCACAGGAGCAAAATGAAATGACATTCACCCCGACAGGCCTTGAACCAGGGAAAAAGTATTACTGGAAAATTGATGAGGTAAACTCACTTGGAATTACTGCCGGTCCCATATGGAGCTTTACTACTGATGAATATTGTACAGCCTTTGGCAGGGAGGGCACGACGGCCGATTATATTACGGGTGTGGTTCTTTCTGACCTGGAAAATTTGACAGGACAGGAGTCATTCGGTAATTTCACTGAACAAGCGGCTTCCCTGGTAAAAGGAATGAGTTATACGCTTATGGTTACTCTCGGTTATCACTGGAACCTGGATACCATCAGTGCGTGGATTGACTGGAACGATGATAAAATGTTTTCATCAGCTGAAAAAATAACAATGACAGTGATAGGTGCCGATAATATAAGCCGGGGAACATTTACAGTGCCCGGCGAGGCTGTAACCGGTCAATTGAGAATGAGGGTACGTAACATTTATAATGCGCCATCTGATCCCTGCGGGGAATATTACGGAGAAGTGGAAGACTATACGGTAGTGGTCAGTGAGGTTAACCCCGACCTGCCACTACAGGCCGGATACCCTTTGCCTGCTGACGATGCTGTTTATGTGCCGCCCGACACAGTACTCATATGGAGCCCGGGAGGAGGAGCATCATCACATGAGGTATTCTTTAGTGAGGACCCGGGAGCGGGGGATACTGAATTGACGCCGGTGCAGGGAGATACAGTTTTTGACCCTGGTGCGCTGAAAAGAAGTACTACCTATTACTGGAGGATAGATGAAATAAATGAATATGGCAGAACGGCAGGTCAGCTGTGGCGGTTCACAACCGACAGCTATTGCCCGGCCTTGTCATCAGGAAACATGGATGACAGCTATATAAGCCAGGTACAGTATGCCACGGTTACAAATGCATCATCTTCCGGCTTGTATACCTTTTATAATGATTTGAGAGGGGTAATATCAATTTCAGAAGAGATGTTCGTTAATGTGACCCTCAGTTCATCTGACGGTAATGAGAAGATGTATGTTTGGGTTGACTGGAATGGTAATAAAGAGTTTGAGGATGGTGAGTCATTAGATATGTCTGATCTGAACACATCATTCGTAAGCAGTGGATCTGTTATTGTACCTGCTGAGGCCATACCGGGAATAACAAGGATAAGGGTGAGGATGTCCGGTGAAACTGCCGGTGCGTGCAATATAGTCAAGGGAGAGACCGAGGATTATCTTCTTTTGATTCTGAAAGAACCTGCACCACCTGCCAAGGCATCGACCATAATACCAGTTGACGATGGAGAAAATGTTAGTACAGTGCCTGCACTGAGGTGGTTGCCGGGTGCAAGGGTAGCTTCACATGAGTTGTACTTTGGTACAGAAAATCCTCCTCCATTTGTATCCAGTATGCAGGATTCAGTTTATCTGCCCGGAAACCTTAGTGAGAACACAATATATTACTGGAAGGTAGATGAAGTGAACAACGGTGGTAACACAACAGGTGATATATGGACGTTCAGAACATATAAGAGTGATGTGAATAACGCCCTGAAAATTGACTTCGGTACATATTTTACGCCTGTTGCTGATGGCTATGCTCCCTACAGGGCAGAAGATAAGAATATGTCAGCTTACCATGAAGAATTATACGGTGCGCTTGGCTCGAATATAACACTGGGGATCTCATATGCGCAGGGTACAACTGATGAAGAGGTGATAATGGCTGACAGGGGAGGGAATGACAATACCCTTTCACCTGACCTGCTAAGAGACTGGGCAGGTGTTGATGCAAGTGGCGGCGAAAAGTCAATGATACTGACATTTAAAGAGGTACCGGAAGGTACATATAAATGGACTTCATACCATCATGACCCTCACGATCAGACAGGTATGTTCTATGTAAAAGTTAATGATGCTTCAGGAACTACTGAATCAGATCAGCTCGATATATCTGATGGCAGTCTGATGATAAACAACGTGAGCAAATTCATGACAACCATTGAATCGGATGGCAGTGATATAGAGATTATATTTACAAAACCAAGTGAGCAGGACGTCACCAGCAATATGTTCGTTATAAATGCCTTTGTTCTTGACACACTCATAACCGAGGATATACCGGATATTGTTACAGAAGGTGATAACACATACTTTAAGCTGTATCCAAATCCAGTAAGCAGCCTGCTGAATCTTGATTTTTATACCGATAACGGTACTGTCAGATTGATCATTACCGACGTGAAGGGACGAACATATTACTCGGCTTATCATAGAGGATCAAAAGTAACCATTGATGTCCGGTCATATCCTCCCGGAATATATAACCTGGTAATGATTAGACGTGAATTGTTGGTTGTAAAGAAATTTATAGTGAATTAATAAGCACGTAAATATGCCCAGTTACCTTTTGTTATACTTATACCTGTCTTTGGTTTAATCAGGGCGATACTTCTTATCCTCCCCGGTAATATTTCCTTCAGATTTAAAAAAGGAAAAATTTACTGCACCGTACTTTCGGTGTTGTTCGAACAGCCTGTGGTTGTTGAAGCTGTGATCACGGGGATGTTCCAGAATAAACTTACCGCCGGGATTCATTATTGCGGCCGAGAATACTACATCAGGTATAAAAGCCAGCCAGGGAAGGTTATAGGGTGGATCGGCGAAGACAAGATCATAAGTGTTTGCTGTTCTGATGAGATACTTTCTCACATCAGTGTGAAATACCTGAAGGCATTTCATATCAAGTTTGGTGGCAGTGTTACTTATAAAGGCTGCATGCCTGTGGTTCGCTTCAACGGCATGTACCAGGATAGCTCCCCTTGAGGCAAACTCGTAACTTACGCTGCCTGTGCCCGCGAAGAGGTCCAGTACGCGTGTATCGCTTAAATCAAGAATGTTATTGAGGATGTTGAACAGGCTTTCCCTTGCCTTGTCCGTGGTGGGCCTTACTTTAAGGCCTGCGGGAGGCTTAATGATCCTGCCTTTATGACTACCGCTTATTATGCGCAACTCACTATATTAAAAAGATTAGAATACCGGTGGGTCTCCATCTCGTCAAATATGTAACTCATAGAGAATTCACCTTCAGGGTTTGCCAGTTTAATTGTTTTAATATACCTGAGCAAATTGTTATAGAGGTCATCGAATTTTGAAATATTGCCACTGACATAAACTACCTGGTCATTGTCAATCTTAAAACGATCAAAGCTGTTCATAAGGTAATATAGTATATCCGAATCGTTCCTTACCCTGAAAGTATTGAAGAACTGCAGTTTTTCGTCCTTTAGCATTACCAGGGTAAAAAAACAGGGATCAATATGTATCCTTATATATTGATCTTTAGTTGTCCTGGTCTGCCTGAAGGAAGAGTCGAGCAGTGGTTTTACCTGGTGGGATAGGGTGGCATCGGGGAAGAGCTTATATGAAAGGTCATAAACATCTTTCCTGATATCAAACAGCAGGTAGGCATCAGGCCTTGTAAGCCTGTTGTTTGAAACAATATAATTATCTTTCAACTTATGATTAAGTTCGAAGTACTCATCTTTAAGAGCGGGGTCATACAAAGCGGCAGGCACTATGGTACTTTTTTCGAAATTAAAGACAATACGATACCTGCGATATTGCCTGGAAAGAAACTCATCCTTAGCTGCTATATCCCTTATCTCATCTGCCAGTCCTTGCTCTTTACCGCCTAAGTTATAATTCCTGAACATGACAAACCTGTTTCTCAGCCTGTCAAGAAGGCAAAAAGAAAATCCATCCAGGCCCAGTTGAATGGATATTTCGTAGTTATTGGTTGAATTTATATCCAGTGTTTCGTCAAACAGTTCTTTTTCATACATATGAAAAACTGTTAGTTCTCCCAGTTTCCCGCGTTGTTATTAGGTTCTTCAACATTACCCACGCGCATCCCTGGAAAGCCTGTAATTTTTTCGCGCAATGCGTTATAGTTAGTGATTAGCTGCTCGTCAAGTCCCTTCAGGAATACATCGTTGAGAACAGAAGCTTCGAACACTTCAACATTCACTCTTGATCCTGTTTCAACAAGGTCTGCTTCCATATTGAACTCGGTATCGCCGCAAAAGGGTACGTATCTGAGGGAATCGACCGGGAATGACGGGTCGAATATTGAATCAAGTACACTTGTATACGAGGTGTCACGAATAATTAATCCCCGGCGCAATGCTTCTTTTTCAGCATTGCGTCCCCATTCTTCTATCATTTCGTCAGTAATGGCACCTTCTTTATATATCAGAGGGAATGAATCAGTCTTTACAAAGTTAATAAGTGTGTCAAAGCTGCCGGTATACGTTCCGTACTTGGATTTGAAAGCTACCTGGGCAGTTCTGATATTAATTAACCTTTCCTTAATGGCTTCCTCTCTTCTATCTCTTTCGCGGTTAAAGCGGATAGGGTTCAAAATACTGTCAACAAGGAGATAACCGAGGACAACGATTGCTGCAATCAGAATTACTCGAACAACTATATTCATTTTTTTTATTGTTAAATAAGTTTGTTTATGTTTGCTGCAAAAATAAAAAAATAAATTGAATACCAAATCGATCCGGGTGTTTTTGAAGTAAATGATAGAATCTCATATTGAAAAGATCCTTGTTGAAAATCTGGGTCATCAGCCTACCAATGATCAGCTTAAAGCAATAAAAGCGATATCCTTATTTATTGCCGGAAATACGAATGACAGTATTTTCCTGCTTACAGGTTATGCAGGCACCGGTAAGACAAGTTTGATAAGTGCGATGGTGCACACCCTGGGCAGTTTCAATATTGAATCTGTATTATTAGCTCCCACGGGACGTGCTGCCAAAGTCCTGGCATCATACACCGGCAGGTCATCCTATACCGTTCATAAGCATATTTACAGGTTAAAGGGCAACAGGGATGGTGTTGGCAGGTTTGAGCTTGACAGGAATATGCACAGGGATGCCTTTTTCATTGTTGATGAGGCCTCAATGATATCGGGTCAGCTTGCCGAAGCATCAATATTTGGGAGTGGCAGCCTCCTTGATGATCTTATTGAATATGTTTACCGGGGCAGAAATTGCAAGCTGGTGCTTGTGGGCGACACTGCCCAGTTACCGCCCGTAGGATCGGTCCTCAGTCCTGCGCTCAGCAGGGAGGATCTTTCAATGTATGGATTCAATATCGAGACTGCCGAGTTGCGTGATGTGGTACGCCAGACCAGGGAATCAGGTATACTGATGAATGCAACATACGTGCGCCGCAAAATAACTGACAGTGACCTTGGCATGCCTGAATTCAGGGTCGAAAACTTTGATGATATTTTCAGGATTACCGGTGACACAATGCTTGAGGAAATAGAGGCAGCGTATTCATATTCAGGTACTGATGGTACGGTGATAGTAGTGAATTCGAACAGGATGGCTAACAGGTATAACCGCGGAATACGGGAAAGGATACTTTATCGCGAAGAGGAAGTATCTGCCGGGGACATGTTAATGATAGTCAAGAATAATTATTTCTGGGTTAACGGGGAGGAAGGCCTGGATTTCATAGCCAACGGTGATATGGCAAGAATAAAAAAGGTGGCAAGAAAGGAAGAAAAGTATGGTTTCAGGTTTGCCGACATGGTACTTGACTTCATTGACTATTCAGTTGAACTGGAAGTGAAAGTAATGCTTGACACCCTTACCTCTGAAACAGCTTCTTTGTTGGGAGAGCAGAGTAAGATGCTTTTTGAAAATATCCTGGAAGATTATTCTCATCTGAGCACCAAAAAGAAAAGGTACGATGCTATCAGGAACGATCCTTACTTTAATGCATTACAGATAAAGTTTGCCTATGCCGTAACATGCCACAAGGCCCAGGGTGGCCAGTGGGAACGTGTTTTTATTGACCAGGGTATGTTTAACAGGAAGGAACCAAGCATGGATTACCTGCGCTGGCTTTACACTGCTCTTACCAGGGCAACAGACCGGTTGTACCTGGTTAATTTCCTTCCGGCATTTTTCGTGGAAGATTAGTCGAGTAGAACCCGGTGCTGACTACAGTCTTTCTCACCAATGTATTTTTAACCATGGCAGCAGCCAATTTCATTATAAAGAATATAGATTAAAAATTATTCTTGACCGACTTTATCATTAATTGTAACTTGTGCTTTCATTAATTTAGTATCAGATTTATTTTAAGGACATGAAATCACACAAGAAAGAACTCTGGTTCAATACCAACAGCAGGAGAGAACTGATAAACATTACGAGAGAGGTTGAAACAGCATTAGCAGAAAGTGGTATCCGTGAGGGTTTAGTACTCGTTAATGCAATGCATATTTCAGCAAGCGTATTCATCAATGATGATGAGTCGGGGCTTCATCAGGATTTTGAGAACTGGCTCGAAAAACTGGCACCGGAGAAACCATATTCGCAGTACAGGCACAATGACGGTTTCGAAGACAATGCTGATGCTCATATCAAACGTACCCTGATGGGAAGGGAGGTTGTTGTGGCTGTTACTGAGGGCAAACTGGACTTCGGCCCCTGGGAACAGATATTCTACGGTGAGTTTGATGGTAAGCGCCGCAAGAGGGTGCTGATAAAGATTATAGGAGAATAGAACTGGGTAACTGGGTAACTGGTTTCTGGTTTCTTGTTTCCCCGGCGTTCGCTTTGCTCAGCCGGGGTTTCCGCTTCGTCAGCCATAGCCTCCGACGGAGGCTGACTCCGCTCCAACTCATCTCTCATAACTGCTCGTTCCCACTTGCCACAATCACTATCCACTCGCGAGCTCACAGCACCCGCTTGCTTAACGCAAACTCGCACTGCTCGGTTCATAACTCATAACTCATCTCTTGAATGAGGGCTTCTATTCTGGCATCCAGTTCAGCTTTTTTCTTCTCGTACTCATCTTTATTCTCGAGTTTATCATTAACGCTGAAATAGAATTTTATCTTGGGTTCCGTACCGCTTGGCCTCAATGATATTTTACTGCCGTCCTCGAGGAAAAACTGGAGGACATTGCTTTTATCCATATCAATGGATGTTTCTTTATTTGCGGGGATATCCCTTGATATTCCCTCCAGGTAGTCAATAATTCTCACAACGCGGGAATTGTTTACCACATCAGGCGGATTTTCCCTGAAGTTGGACATCATCCTGTTTATTTCATCCGCACCTTCCTTACCCTTCCTGACAATATTTACCAGTTTTTCCCTGTACAGTCCATAGTCATAATAAATATCTATAAGAGTATCATATAATGATTTGCCATGGCACGCGGTGAAGGTTGCCACTTCTGCCACAAGGGCGCATGATCCAACAGCGTCTTTATCTCTCACATAATCCCCTGCCAGGTATCCGTAACTTTCTTCTCCTCCACCTATGTATTTCTTTTCCTTGCCCAGCTTATTCATAAGGCTGGCAAAATATTTAAAGCCTGTCAGCACATTATAGCATTCAACCCCATTTTTTTCTGCTATCCTGTCAAGAAGACCTGAGGTTACAACTGTTTTAATAATGTATTCATTTCCTTCAAGCATATTTTTTGTTTTCATCTGGCTTATAATATACCAGGTGAGTATTGCAGCTGTCTGGTTACCATTGAGCAGAACAAATTCGCCCGACCTGTTTCGCACTGCAACACCGAGCCTGTCTCCGTCAGGGTCGGTTGCCATGGCAAGGCCAGCCCCTTGTTTCTTTGCTCTTTCCAGGGCCATTTTGAAAGCCCTGGGGTCCTCCGGGTTAGGTGATTCCACCGTAGGAAAGTTGCCATCCACAACATCCTGTTCCGGGACATTGATGATATTGGTAAAACCAAATTTTCTTAGTGTGGCCGGTATTATCTCCACGCCAGTTCCGTGTATTGGAGTATACACTATACCAAGATCATGTTTTTCCTTAATGCAATCAGGGTTAAGGCTGATATTATTTTTTATTGTATCAATAAAAAGTTCATCAATGTCTTTTCCTATAATGTGTATATTTTTATCCGGTCCGTTGAATTTTATTTCCGGGACTTCGGATATTTTTCTCACTTCATTAATAATGTTTACATCATGTGGTGCGGTAATCTGTCCACCGTCCTCCCAGTATGCTTTAAACCCGTTGTATTCGGGCGGATTGTGTGATGCGGTTATGATCACTCCACCCTGGCATCCAAGGTGCCTTATTGCAAATGACAGTTCGGGTGTTGGCCTTAGCGACTCGAAGAGATAAACACGGAAACCGTTAGCTGAAAATATCCCCGCAACAATTTCCGAGAAGGCCCTGCTGTTATTCCTGCAGTCGTGAGCAATAGCAACATTGATATCTTTACCCGGGAAATTCTTCATCATGTAATTTGCCATGCCCTGGGTCGCCATTCCCACCGTGTACCTGTTCATCCTGTTGGTTCCTGCACCCATTATTCCCCTCAGGCCCCCGGTACCAAATTCAAGATCCTGATAAAAGGAATCGATGAGTTTTTTCTCATCATTTTCCATCATGTACAGAACTTCTTCACGGGTTTCCTCATCATATTGCTTTAAGGTCCAGGTCCTGGCCCTTTCATAGATTGATTCAGTGTATTTATTGTTCATTTTTTTAGTTTATTTTTTTTAAACATTTTGCCAGGCTATCCTGCCAGGCAGGGATCTCAATATTAAAAGTCTTTTTTATTTTATCAAGGCTGAGCACTGAATATGCAGGTCTTTTTGCAGGCAAAGGAAATTCAGCTGAGCTCACGGGATTTATTTTCAGGTCCAGTCCTTTCAATTTTTTTATCTCCCTGGCAAATTCATACCAGCTACACTGGCCCTGGTTGCTGTAATGATATATACCATTTACAAATCTCTTTTCATCCTTTATGGACTGCTTTAATATTACCATAATGGCCGACGCAAGGTCAGCGGCCCATGTTGGTGAACCGGTCTGATCATTTACAACATTTATTTCATCTTTATCACCAGCAAGTCTTAGAATTGTTTTTACAAAGTTTTTACCATGTTCTGAATACAGCCATGAAGTACGTATTATTATCGACTTTTCATAGGATAGTGCGTATACCTCACCTTCCTGTTTGCTTTTTCCATAGACTGATTGTGCTGAGGGTCTGTCATTTTCAGTATAAGGTGACATGCTTTTGCCGCTAAAGACAAAGTCGGTTGATATATGGATGAGTTTTGAACCGGGGACATTGCGTAAAGAATTTATTATATTCTTAACCGCCGTGGCATTAGCAGCATAGGCCTTTTCGCTTTCCTGCTCGGCCTTATCAACAGTTGTATAGGCAGCACAGTTTATTATATATTCAGGTTTTATTCCTGATATGCTTTTATTAACCTCATTTTCATCGGTCAGATCCATTTCATCGATATCCGTGAAATAGAATTCATTCCGGGGCAGGGTTTCTTTCCTTTCCTGTATTTCCCTTCCCAGTTGTCCTTTAGCTCCTGTAACCAAAATTCTTTTCATAGCATATATTCAAAATTATTTTCAGCTTTTGAGAAGGGCGGATTATTCCTGTCTTTATCACTTACTAAGGCCGAATCCTGATCAATCCCCCAGTCTATGTCGAGGGAGGGATCATCGAAAGCTATACCACGCTCATGTTCCGGGCTATAATAGTTATCGCATTTATACAGTATAATTGCTTCCTCACTCAGTACGGAAAAGCCATGAGCGAAGCCTCTCGGTATGAATAACTGGTGTTTTGATTCGGAATCGAGATCCACTGCTTTCCACCTTCCATATGTTGGTGATCCCTTCCTCATGTCAAGTGCCACATCTCTTATGTAACCTTTAATAACCCTTATTAATTTTGCCTGTGACATTGGATTAAGCTGGTAATGAAGGCCTCTTATGACGTTACCTGATGAAAATGATTCATTATCCTGTAAGGATTCGAAAATAATATTATTTTTCTTCAGTCGCTTCTGGTTATAGCTTTCAAAGAAGTAACCTCTTTTATCTTTAAATATTTTTGGTTCAATTATGTAAAGGCCGTCAAAGCCGGTTTCTATAAGATTCATATAGAGATTTATTTTATAAAATCACCCGTTGTAATAATTTTTTCACTGGCAATATTTTTCAGATATTTGCCATACTGGCTTTTCCCCAGTTTTTTTGCAAGTGCAAGCAATTGTGTCCTGTCAATGAATCCTCTTATATACGCAATCTCTTCAATGCAGGATGCTTTTAATCCCTGTCGATGCTCCAGTGTGGCAACAAAGTTAGAAGCCTGGAGCATGCTGTCATGGGTGCCCGTATCGAGCCAGGCCATGCCTCGACCCATCAGTTTGACCTTCAGTTTACCTTCTTCCAGGTATAACTTGTTAAGGTCTGTTATCTCCAGTTCTCCACGTTTTGATGGTTTTAGCTTTTTGGCCTTGCTTATAACAGTATTGTCATAAAAGTATAATCCTGTAACGGCATAATTGGATTTTGGCTTACCAGGTTTCTCCTCTATGCTTATAACATTCCCTGAGCGGTCGAATTCAACCACTCCATATCTTCCCGGGTCAGTAACATAATAGCCAAAGACGCATGCTCCTTCATTTAGTCTGGCGGCGTCCAGGAGTATATTACCCAGGCCCTGCCCGTAGAAAATATTATCTCCGAGTATCATACAGACATTGTCATCACCTATGAATTTTTCGCCTATGATAAAAGCCTGCGCCAGTCCGCCCGGTGATGGCTGTACTTCGTAGCTGAATTTCACACCGATATCGGAACCATCTCCGAAAAGGTTTTCAAAGAGGCTGATGTCCCGGGGCGTGCTTATAATCAATATATCCCTTATACCTGCAAGCATGAGGACTGACAGGGGGTAATAAATCATTGGTTTATCATATACCGGTAGTATCTGTTTTGAAACTGACTTTGTAGCCGGATGGAGTCTTGTACCGGCTCCGCCGGCCAAAATTATACCTTTCATATTTTTAATTTTTTTTTAAAATAATCAATAGTTTTCAATAATCCTTCCTCCAGGTCATAAGTTGGTTGCCACTTGAGTTTTTCCCTGGCCAGGCTTATATCGGGTTTCCTCTGCATAGGGTCGTCCTGTGGCAGGGGTCTGTGTCTTATGCCGGATTTTGATCCTGTCATTTTTATTATCAGTTCTGCCAGCTCATTTATTGTTATCTCTTCTTCCTTTCCCAGGTTAATTGGCCCGGTGAACTTGTCATCAGTCATCATTAAGATCTTGAGAGCATCAATCAGGTCGCTGATATACAGGAAACTCCTGGTTTGACATCCCTCACCGTATATGGTAATATCCTTGTTGCGGAGGGATTGGATAATGAAATTTGACACCACCCTGCCATCATTCATCATCATTCTTGGCCCGTATGTATTAAAGATTCTGGCTATTTTGATCTTTACCTTATTCTGAAGATGATAATTCATGAATAATGTTTCGGCGCATCTCTTACCCTCGTCGTAGCATGAACGCGGGCCAAGGGTATTAACATTACCCCAGTACCCTTCAGGCTGTGGATGAACTTCCGGATTACCGTAAACCTCGCTGGATGAAGCCTGTAATATTTTTGCGCCGGTGCGTTTTGCCAGGCCAAGCATATTTATTGAGCCCATCACTGATGTTTTGATTGTTTTTATAGCATTATGCTGGTAGTGAATGGGGGAGGCGGGGCATGCGAGATTATATACTTCATCTGCTTCTGCGTAAAGTGGCATAGTTATATCATGCCTGATCAGTTCGAAGAAAGGATTGGAAAGCAGGTGCGATATATTTTCTTTTGAGCCGGTGAAGAAATTATCAGTGCATATTACTTCATTGCCTTCATTTAAAAGGTTTTCACATAGATGTGAACCTATGAACCCTGCACCTCCTGTGACAAGAATACGTTTCATATACGTGATTTTGAATGGCAGGAGCAAAGATAGGAATTAATGGAATAATGGAATAATGTAATTTGCACTGCTGGCGCAGTGCGTAACTTGCTCCCGTTGGTCGCGTAATTTGCTCCCTGCGGGAGCGTAACTGGCCTCACTTCGTGATTTTTGTGCTTCTGGTCTCGGAACCCGGAGCGCGAAATATTAAAGATGAAAAGCATGGCACAGAGCACAGAATAAGTATTAAGTATTAATTATTAATTATGAACTATAATATCTGTGATAAAAATTCATAAATCATAAATCATAATTAATACTTCAGTAATCTTCATTTCTTAAATATAAAACCGAGAATGGTGAGTTTGCTGTAGGTAATAGAGTTAATAATGGATTATTCTTTTGATTGAATAATTGATTTTTTCTTCTTATTTTATTATTATAATGAGCAAATTTTGAGGCTTAAAAATCATTGTTTTTAATGCAATAAATTTGCCTCTGGATTAGGAGATTTGCGGAGGTTTAAGTATTTTTGCATCCAATTTTATTCAAAATAATGTCTAACTTACTAATTATTAGTTTATTTAATTAAATCATGACTGAAGAAGAAAAAAAGAAATTAACTAACGACGAAAAGGTTGAGGAAAAGGCTTCCACCTCCGCTTCTGACGAAGCTACGGAGGACAAGAAGGAAGAGAAAGTTGAAAAAGTTGAAGAGGTTGAAAATGTTGAAGGGGTTGAAAAGGTTGAGGAAGAAAAAGAGGGCGTGGGTCAGAGACCCACACCAGCAAGGGGGGAGGAATTTGACTGGAATGCTTTTGAGAAGGAAGAAACCAAACAGTCGCCCAGGCAGAAGGAGTATGAAGAGATGTACGATAAAACTCTTTCCACAATAGCCGAAGATGAGGTGGTTGAGGGTACCGTAATCTCAATGAACAACCGTGAAGTCGTAATAAATATAGGATATAAATCTGAAGGTGTAATAAGTCTGAATGAATTCCGCTATAATCCTGACCTGAAAGTAGGGGATAAGGTAGAAGTCTATGTTGAGAGCAAGGAGGATAAAAAGGGACAGCTCGTATTATCACACAAGAGAGCCAGGGTACTAAAATCATGGGAAAGGGTTAATGAGGCCCTGGGAAAGGATGAAATTATCAATGGTTATATTAAGTGCCGTACCAAGGGTGGTATGATAGTGGATGTTTTTGGTATAGAAGCATTCCTCCCAGGCTCACAGATCGACGTTAAGCCGATCAGGGATTATGATATATATGTTGGAAAAACCATGGAATTCAAGGTTGTCAAGATAAACCATGAATTCAAGAATGTTGTAGTCTCTCACAAGGCATTGGTTGAAGCTGAGCTTGAATCACAGAAGAAAGAAATCATAGCCAAACTGGAGAAAGGACAGGTACTTGAAGGAACCGTCAAGAATATCACTTCCTACGGTGTCTTTATTGATCTAGGCGGTGTGGACGGGCTGATTCATATAACCGACCTCTCATGGGGCAGGGTGAATCATCCTGAAGAGATTGTCCAGCTTGATGAAAAACTAAATGTTGTTATCCTTGACTTTGATGACGACAAGAAAAGGATAGCTCTAGGCTTGAAACAACTTACCGAGCACCCCTGGGATTCACTTGATGAGAATCTCAAGGTAGGTGATAAGGTTAAGGGTAAGGTTGTTGTTATGGCCGATTACGGGGCTTTTGTTGAAATAGCCCCTGGTGTTGAAGGGCTGATCCACGTCTCTGAAATGTCATGGTCTCAGCACCTGAGAAGTGCACAGGAGTTCATGAATGTGGGCGACGAAATGGAAGCTGTGATACTGACAATGGACCGTGAACAGCGTAAAATGTCACTTGGTATCAAACAGCTGAAGCCCGACCCATGGGAAAATATTGAAGAAAAATACGCTGTTGGCAGCAAGCACAAGGCCAGAGTGCGTAATTTTACCAATTTTGGTGTCTTTGTTGAAATAGAAGAAGGTGTTGACGGACTTATTCATATTTCTGATCTGTCATGGACAAAGAAGATAAAACACCCTGCTGAATTTACATCTATCGATTCTGAGATTGAAGTTGTAGTCCTTGAAATAGATAAGGAAAACAGAAGGTTAAGTCTTGGACATAAGCAGCTCGAAGAAAATCCCTGGGATGTTTTTGAGGAGGTGTTTGAAGTTGGTACAATTCATGAAGGAACGATAGTGGACGTGTTTGACAAAGGAGCTGTTGTTGCCTTACCTTATGGTGTGGAAGGCTTTGTAACACCTAAACACCTTGTCAAGGAAGACGGGACGCCCGGTAAGGTTGACGAGAAACTTAAATTCAAGGTTATTGAGTTTAATAAGAATGCCAAGAAGATTATATTGTCGCACAGCAGGATTTTTGAAGATGAGAAGAGAGCATCAGAAAAAGGTGCTAAGAAAAGTGAAGCAGCTGCAACCAGAAGAACAGCTAAAAAGATAAAGTCGAACCTTGAAAAAACTACACTGGGTGATATATCTGATCTAGAAGCACTTAAAGAGGAAATGGAAGAAAAAGAGAACAAATCTTCGAAATCTGATAAAAAATAACTAAATTAGAGTTAATAAATTTGAAAGTCATGGATTTTAATATTGAAAGTAGAAACAACAGCACTTTGATCCAGGTCCAGACTGAAAAACTTGATACTCACGTTGCACCTGCTCTTAAATCGGAGCTGGTACTGGTATCCGGCAAAGGTGAAAAGAATATTATCCTGGATCTTGAAAAATGTGAATATTGTGATTCTTCGGGCTTGAGTGCAATACTGGTGGCTAACAGGCTCTGCAAAAATGCCGGAGGAACATTTGTTCTTTGTGGCCTTAATGATGCTGTAGAAAGATTGATAACGATTTCTCAGCTCGATACGGTACTTAATATAACTAAAACTGTATCGGATGCTGAAAAAATGATTTCATAAGATCTGTTGTTGGGAGTGGTTTTTGAATTGACAATATTAGGTAGCAGTTCAGCCCTGCCAACTTCTCAAAGATATCCTTCCGCTCATGTGCTAAATGCGCATGAGCGATTTTTTTTGATTGATTGCGGTGAAGGGACACAGATGCAGCTCAGAAAGTACAAAATAAAGTATGGAAGGATACACAATATATTTATAAGTCACCTCCACGGGGATCATGTGTTCGGTATTTACGGTTTACTTTCTTCTTTAAATCTTTCGGGGCGCAAATCACCCCTGCGACTGCATGCACCGGCAGGATACAGGGAAATTCTGCATAGCCATTTATCGGATTTTGATGTTCATTTAAATTTCGATATTGATTTTGTTCCACTCCATGGAGAACAGCCCTTAAAAATTTTTGAGGATAAAAGTATATCAGTAATTTCCTTTCCCCTCAGGCACCGCGTGTCTTCATTTGGTTTCCTCTTCAGGGAAAAAGAAAAGGAGCGTAAAATAATGAAGGAAGCCATTAGCGAATATAGTATACCGTTGTCGGAAATTCATAAAATAAAAAAAGGCTCCGATTTTTACACCTCAGCAGGAAAACGTATCCCCAACGAAAAGATTACAATCGACCCACCAAAACCAAGATCCTTTGCTTACTGCAGCGATACAATGTATTTCAAACGTCTTTCGGAATTCGTCCGTGGTGTAGACCTGCTGTACCATGAAGCTACTTTTGCCTCGGATAATAAAGACCTTGCAGCACGAACGGGCCATTCAACATCCGAGCAGGCAGCAAGGGTAGCGCATGATGCCGATGTGGGTAAACTAATTATAGGTCATTTCTCAGCCAGGTATAAGGACATAAGCCCTCTTCTGGAAGAAGCAATCGAAATATTCCCCCGGACGATCACAGCTGAGGAAGGTTCGGTAATTCCCGTTTGATTAAAGGTAATACAAATAAAAGAATACTTATCTTTACACCTCAATTGAAAAGTGAATTTAGTGTGCAGGAAAAGATATTAATCCTTGATTTCGGATCACAGTATACCCAGTTAATAGCCCGTCGTGTAAGGGAGCTCAACGTATACTGTGAGATCCACCCTTTTAACCATTTCCCTGAGACTGATGATAGCGTAAAGGGTGTTATACTCTCAGGAAGCCCTTTTTCTGTGAGGGATGTTGGAGCGCCGGTCCCTGACCTTGGCAATATAAAGGGTAAAAAGCCCCTTCTGGGCGTGTGTTACGGAGCGCAGCATCTTGCCCATAATTATGGGGGAAGAGTTCATGCTTCAAATACAAGGGAATATGGCAGGGCTAAAATGATATATGTAAATAATGAAGACCCCTTGTTTAAAAATATCGAGACAGGAACACAGGTGTGGATGTCGCATGGAGACACCATTGAGGAAATACCACATGATTATTCAATAATAGGATCAACATCAGATGTTAGTGTAGGTGCATATCATATAAATGGTGAGAAAACATGGGGAATACAATTTCATCCCGAAGTATATCATACCTTGCAGGGCAAACAGATCCTTCTGAACTTTGTGGTCAATATCTGTGGGTGTAAGCAGACATGGACCCCCGATTCTTTTGTTGAAGCAACAGTAAAGTATCTCAGAAATACCCTGGGTAATGACCGGGTGGTTCTTGGTCTGAGCGGAGGTGTTGATTCCTCAGTTGCAGCATACTTGCTGAATAAGGCAATCGGGAAAAACCTCACCTGCATATTTGTCGATAACGGTCTGCTAAGAAAAAATGAGATCATAAAAGTGCTCGATTCATATGAGGGATTGGGATTGAATGTTAAAGGTATTGATGCAAGTGATGATTTCCTTGATGAGCTTGAAGGAGTAAGTGAACCGGAGACGAAAAGAAAGATTATAGGAAGGGTGTTTATCGAAGTGTTTGAGAAGGAAGCAGCAAAGGTTAAAGATGTGAAGTGGCTGGCACAGGGTACAATATACCCCGATGTGATAGAATCAATATCGGTGAACGGGCTGTCGGCCACAATAAAGTCACATCATAACGTGGGGGGATTACCCGAGTTGATGAACCTTAAGGTGGTTGAACCTCTTAAACTTCTCTTTAAGGATGAGGTACGAAAAGTAGGTGCTGCTATGGGTATGCCTGATATTATTATTAAACGGCACCCTTTTCCTGGTCCCGGCCTGGCAATCAGGATACTTGGACCTATCACAAGGGAAAAGGTCCGTATGGTTCAGGAAGCCGATGATTTATTTATTGAGGGCATGAAGGAAACAGGATTATATGATAAGGTATGGCAGGCAGGAGTTATTCTTTTGCCGGTTCAGTCCGTAGGTGTGATGGGTGATGAACGTACCTACGAGAATACCATTGTCCTGCGTGCTGTGGAATCAACAGATGGCATGACAGCTGACTGGTCGCACCTCCCTTATGATTTTCTCGGCCAGGTTTCAAATGCCATTATTAACAGGGTTAAAGGGATTAACAGGGTGGTATATGATATAAGTTCGAAACCACCCGCAACAATAGAGTGGGAGTGACCGTCATCAGGCACACCATCTTATGAATTTGATTAAATAAATTATTGATATGAAGAGAATTTTCGGACTGCTGTTAACAGTGATGATTCTACTAAAAGGTGTTGGGCTGCAGGCACAGCTTTTTAGTGAACAAACTCTTAAATTTAGCAGAACAATGGCTCTGATCGAGGCATTCTATGTTGACACCACCAACCAGGAGAAACTTACAGAAAAAGCTATAATTGAAGTCCTCAAGAATCTGGATCCCCATTCAACATATATACCAAAAGAGGAATTGGAGGAGATAAACCGGCGTCTCGAAGGAAGCTTTGAAGGAATAGGTATTGAATTTAATATCCTGCACGATTCCATCCTGGTAATTGCACCAATGCCGGGAGGACCATCTGAAAAAGTGGGCTTGCGACCCGGCGACCGTATTGTAACTATAGATGGAGAGAATGCAGCAGGTGTTGGAATAACTACTAACGGAGTGAGAAAAAGATTACTGGGTGACAAGGGAACCAAGGTTACAGTGGGTGTTTACAGGAGGGAATCAACAGGAATCAGGAAGTATGAGATAATACGTGATGAGTTGCCTGTTAACAGCCTGCTTGCATCATATATGGTCGATGATAATGTAGGATATATTAAGCTTAGTAATTTTTCTCTGACAACCGAAGAGGAGTTCAATGAGGCAATTAATGATTTGCTCAAAAAGGATATGGAGCATATGGTTATTGATCTCCGTGGCAATACAGGGGGTTACCTTGAGGCGGCAATAAGGGTTTGCGATCATTTTTTCGGGGAGAAAAGATTAATTGTTTACCTGGAAGGGAGGAAAACACCAAGACAGGATTTTTATACCAGGGAAGGGGGAAAATTGAATGAATCAAAAATTGTGATCCTCGTGGATGAGGGATCTGCCTCTGCAAGTGAAATAGTGGCAGGAGCTGTCCAGGATTGGGACCGGGGTTTAATAGTAGGCCGTAGGACATTTGGTAAAGGCATGGTGCAAAATGCTTTTAACCTGGGTGACGGCTCAGCGGTGCGGCTTACCATTGCCAGGTACTACACTCCGTCAGGAAGGCTTATTCAAAGACCATATGATGAGGGTGTGGATAAGTACATAATTGATTTTTATTCAAGATATACAAACGGAGAATTAATATCTGCCGATAGTATCTCTCTTCCGGATTCGCTGAAATTCAACACACTGATAAACGGAAGGCTGGTATACGGAGGCGGCGGGATTATGCCTGATATATTTGTACCTGTAGATACAAGCGAGTATTCGGATTATTACAGGGACCTGGTGAATAAAAATGTTATAACACAGTTTTCACTCGATTATGTCGACAGTAACAGAGACCGACTTAAAAGGCGGTACCAGACATTTGAACAATTCAAAAAGAATTTTTCATTCACTGATTCGGAAATTGACTCTTTGATAAGGCTTGGTAATGAAATGGGTGTTGAATTTGTCAAAGATGAATATGATATTTCAAAGAAACAAATCAGGATGATACTTAAAGGTCTGGTAGCAAGAGATATATGGGATATGTCGGAATATTACCAGATAGTTAACCAGGATGATATTGTTATTGAGAGAGCCCTGGAAGTAATATCCGATAGCAGTGAGTTTCTTTCCCTACTCAGGAATTGATTATTAGTATGAATAAACTTCTGGCAAAAACCCTCTATGGTCTTGAAGGTGTTCTGAAAGCCGAACTGGAGTCAATAGGTGCGGGAAAGGTGATTAAGGGCAGACGCTCTGTCGGCTTCGAAGGCGACAGGGAGATGCTATACAGGGCCAACTATAGTTTACATACAGCACTGTCAATACTAAAACCACTCTTAAGTTTCAATATTGCAAAAGCAAGGGATTTATACAGTAAATCCCTTGAATATCCATGGGAAAATATAATGGGTGTTGGCCAGTCTTTTTCTATAGTGCCGGTGATCAATTCTTCATTATTCAATCACACCGTTTACCCGGCACTTGTACTGAAAGATGCAATTGCTGACAGGTTCAGGAAGCAAACAGGCAGGCGACCCTCTGTTGATACGAAGGATCCCGATATAGTCTTCAATTGCCATATAAGTGAAAAACATGTTGATATAAGCCTTGATTCATCAGTTGTGCCCCTGTTCAAAAGAGGCTACAGACGTATGCGTTCAGAAGCTCTTTTAAATGAGGTGCTTGCAGCCGGCATAATAATGATGACCGGCTGGAATATGCGGTCTCCTCTGCTTGATCCCATGTGTGGATCGGGGACGATAGCTATAGAAGCAACACTCCTGGCACGAGGTATACCGCCCGGGAAATTCAGAAGCTTTTTTGGATTTATGAACTGGCCGGATTATGATCACGAACTTTATAAGCGAGTGTGCAGGGAAGCTGAATCAAAGATTGTCCCTTTACAGACCTCAATCTCTTGCATGGATAATTCACCACGCAGCATCAGTATTGCCAGGTCGAATATACGGGCAATTGAATTGGAAGGGGATATACACACGGAGCTTGCAGATTTTCTTGATTCAGATTCTCATGGATCGACATATACAATTATAATGAATCCTCCTTACGGTGAGAGACTTGATAATGTGAATATTGAGAACCTGTATACGGGAATCGGCGAACGTTTAAAACATGCTTACACCGGTTCTACTGCCTGGCTGATAAGTTCAAATAAAGAAGCAATAGCGAAGGTCGGATTAAAACCTTCGTTAAAATACACGCTTTATAACGGTAAGCTTGAAGTGAAGTTATTGAAATTTGAACTTTACAGTGGCAGTATAAAAGATAAAAGGTAAAAGATGAGCGATGCATAGCAGGAATATATGCTGCTTATAGTATATTTAGGGCTATTTATCGACATTGCATTGAATTTTATCAAATGCTTAAAAGGTAAATTTTTTGGACTTGAGATTTTTTTTATATTTGTTACTGTTATATTAACTGGCCTTAGTCAAACTGAAGCTAATGAGCTTTAATGCAGAGAATTATTTCAAGAACTTATTGACTGATGATGTTATCTTCTCTTTCAAAGGTGATATAAGCTCAGAGGTCATAAACCTGATCCTTGATTCAGTTGAGCAAAAAACTGAACAGGCCAATGATCCTCCAAGAATAAAAAAGAAAGTATATAATGTACTCGTTGAAAGTATGCAGAATCTTTATCACCACGTTGACAAACCCCCGCAGGATTTCGGAGAAGAGGCTCCCAGGAGATTTGGAATGATTGTGGTAAAAAGGAATGAAAAAGGCTATAATATCACTACATGTAATTTCATACTCAGGGAAAAGGTAAAGAAGCTTGAAGAGAAACTCGACAAGATAAATCAGGCAAGCAATGAGGAAATCAAGGAAATATACAAATTTGTACTTCATCACCAGAAAATCTCCCTCAAGGGAGGAGGAGGATTAGGACTGCTGGATATTGCCCGTAAAACAGGCAATGATTTGATTTATAACTTTTATGACTATAATCAGGATTACGCATTCTTCATTTTATCGATAAACGTAACTGCATTAGAAAGCAATTAATAATTTAAAATATTTACAATATGGAACCGATCATCATTGAAGGAACACCAAAAACCCCAACTGTTCATTTTGATTCCGGTCAGGGAGTTTTTAAACTTGAGGGGAGGTCAATACCCGAAAATTCAGTTGAATTCTACAAACCACTTGTCGATTGGCTTGACAAATACAAGGAAAATCCATTACCCAGGACCACTGTTGAAGTGAAACTGGAATACTTTAACACCAGCTCTTCAAAGTGTATCCTTGATGTTTTCAAAAAGCTGGAAATCATTCATAAGTCAAAGAATGATGTTGAGATAAAATGGTATTATGAGGAAGATGATGAAGATATGCTGGAAGCAGGTGAAGATTACGAATCTATTATAAGAGTTCCCTTTGAGATGATTGAAATTGTTGAATAGCAATTATCCTTTTACCAAGATCGGTTAAATAATAAAAGGGGCATGCTCAAAGCATGCCCTTCCTTTTTATATCAGCTCTTTGCCTTCTTTCGTTCAGAGGACTCTTCAATTGAATCAAGTACTCTTTTCAAAGGTCTGTAATACAGGGCTATATAAGTTAATATAACCCATAGCCATATGACTATTATATTTACCCAGTAGGTATCTACAAGGGTGCCGAAGACCTGTTTTCTCGGGGCGTAAAAATGAGCCTTGATAAAGGGATGGTCGGGATCCTTATATATAGGATCCGTTTTTTGGATTATCTCCCCCTTATATTCAATACTTCTTTTTTCTTCTTTTTCGTTCGTTACAAATTCTTCAAGGCTATTATTAAAGTGTTTTTGCTTCAATTCAATGAAAGCCTCCGGGTCTTCTTCCATTGCTTTTGTTACAATCCGGTCTTTCTCATTGAAATATTTAATATAGGTGTTCTTATAATTGCTGTTAAGTACCTCTATATATCTTTTTGCTTCTTCAAGAGCCCTTGCAGTAACTCTTTCGGGTATGAGCTGATCGAGGTAATTAAATTCCAATGACGGAACGGCCTCCATTTCTTTTTCTATTTCATTCCTTAATACCAGGAGGTCTTTTTTGAAATCATCGTCGAACCTCTTCTGTTCCAGTCCATTTTCGAGATTGGCTATTCTTTGTTTCAGGTCATTATACCAGTATATTTTTTTGAAGTTTGCTATGCTCATTATTTTATCATACTCATAGAACTGCTTCTCAAAGTCATTATCCTTAAACTGTTTTACCGCAAGAGCTTCATATCCCCATTTTGCCATTATCAATTCGCCGTAAAAAGGTATTTCGGAAGGGGATGATATATTAGGATTCAGTTTTTCGAACTTCACTATTACGCCGCTTAAGATAATCTGGGGAATAACCAGGAAAGGTATAAGCATATATATTGTGACCACTGCCTTGAAACTATCGGATATCAATAGGCCCAGCAGGTTTGCGCTGGCCCAACAGGAGAAAAGAACAAGCCAGTATTCAAACCACATTCCCCTTATTTCCGTTATTCCATTGCCGACCAGTATAAAAGCAAAAGCCTGTATGGCAGAAATTACAAGCTGAACAGATACTTTTGAAAGCAGGTAGCTGTTCCAGCTGAGGTTAAGGAATGCTTCTCTTTTAAGTATTTTTCTGTCTTTTATAATTTCTTCGGCACTTACGGTGAGACCCATGAACAATGCTACAATGACAGACATAAACAGGTAAACGGGCAGGTTGCTGTTTTCCAGCAGGGTATAATGTGCATTGGCTACACTTTCATCATAATATTTTATCAGGAATGCCAGTACCAGGGCAAGGATGGGAGCTTCGAGGAGTGTCACAATCAGATATTGGCTGTCGGCAAGTTTTGCCAGAATATCACGTCTTATAAATACGAGAAATTGCTTAAACCTTCCCGGTGTCTTAAAGTATATTTCGGGAATACCATGTCCGGGCTCCAGTTTTTTCTCATTCTTTAATATATGTTCTTTATAATGTTCATTCCATTCTTTGGGTGAGATTTTCCTGACATTGGTAGCCTTGCCATATTCATCGAGTACCTTTGACTCAACTATATTGAATACCTGTTCAGGGTTCACATTCCCGCATACATGACATTCACTTTCATTATAGTTGGCCTGGTGAGTCCTCATCTTGAAATAGATAATTGATTCTATCGGGTCACCATTGTATATAATATATCCCCCTGTATCGAGTATCACCAGCCTGTCGAACATCTTAAATATATCGCTTGAGGGCTGGTGTATGACGACAAATAACAGTTTCCCCTTGAGTGCCAGTTCCTTCAAAAGGTCCAGTATATTCTCGCTGTCGCGTGACGAAAGCCCTGAGGTAGGTTCATCTAGGAAAAGAATGGGTGGTTCACGTATCAGTTCAAGAGAAATGTTCAGTCTTTTTCTCTGTCCACCGCTTATTTTATTATTAAGTGGGGTTCCCACTTTCATATCTTTTATTTCATACAGGCCGAGATTCTGAAGTGTGGCAGACACTTTTTCATGTATTTCTTCTTCCGTGAGATTATCAAAACATAGTTTGGCGTTATAGTACAGATTCTGGTATACAGTTAGTTCTTCTATCAGAAGGTCATCCTGTGACACATAACCAATAAGCCCCTCAGCTTTCTCGTATTCCGTATGTATATTAATACCATTTATAAGTATCTCACCCATGTTCGGCATATTATTACCATTAAGCACATTCAGGAGGGTTGATTTTCCGGCTCCTGATGCACCCATGATGCCGACCAGTCTGCCCGATTCTTCTTCAAAAGACATCTTATGGATACCTGTGTCCCCGGTTTTAAACCTGTATTCTATATCTTTAACCTCATATACCACCCTGGAAGCTTCCAGTTCCTCCCGCCTGAACTTATTCACTATATCGCTGTAATATATAGGTGTTGTTTTGGGATCACGAAGTGATGAACCCGGGTTAAAGGGATATGCTTTATCTTCCTGCACCAGCTGTCCGTTCATATATAGCTCGGCCATATTGGTAAACCTTATAAAGTGCATATTGGCAGAGCTTATCTCGAGGACCCATATCTGGCCTTTTATCGATTCATTGGTAACATGATGGACTTTTTCACCGGGGCTCTCTTTATTATTATCGATAACGAGTACATTATGGGAGTCCGGCATATCAGAAAACTCGCTCAGTACAAAGCGTTGCAATAATTTAAAATCTGATTTCTCTACATAAAAGGATTCAGCAATTGAACCTATAAACTCGAGTTCTTCAAAGGTGACTACAGTGCCATCTGACTTGCAAAATTCCAATAGCTGCACGAGGACAATAATTTTCTGATTCTGGGTCAGCTGATCATTTATCTGGTTAGTTATCTTAAGTATTCTTACAGATATAGCTGATTGTCTTTTTTTATGAGCACTTTTCTTTTGTTTTTCCTGTGCTTCCCTGTAGAAGTCGTCAAATGTGGCAAGGTATTCCTTCACCAGTTCTTCGTTCAGTTGCCTCCTCAGGAATGTTTCAACTACACTTCTGCGATCTTTTTCACTGCTTTCGGGTCTTGCTATAATAGCAAAAAGCTGCATCAGTGCCTTTAGAATTTTTTCACTCATTTCTGTTAAGAATTATGAGGTTTTCAAATCGAAATGAAAGTACTAAAATATGTCTTATTTTCCTAAACACCTTATTTCCCTCCTCTTTGCTTTAACTTCTCTGTTACCCATAGCTTGTGATAGGACTTCAGCAGAAGCTCCTGCAGAGCAGTTTCTTCTTTACATCAAATATAGCAGCAATAAGGAAAAAAAAGAAGACTGTGAATTATAAGTTAAAAACTATTTATACATGAAGCCAGGTTGTCCTGCAGATCCAGGACGGTATGCAGTTGGAGCGCATTGAAGATAGATAATACTTTTGGGTCAATATTACAGATCTTTAAAGTCCCGTAGTTGTTCCTGGCTGCTTTCATGATGTTAAGGAAACAACCGAACCCGGAGCTGTCTATATATTTTACACCTTCCAGATCTACTATAACCCTTGAATTTGGCACATCAAAAAGTTTAATTAATTCAGTTCTTATATCATCAGCAACGGTGGCGTTGAATTTTTCAAGCTTGTTGAAGCTGACATGGTCGATATTGTTATCAAGCTTTTCTACTATAATCATTTGATTAATTATAATGCATTCAGGTAGCTATCCAGCTCTTTCAGGGCTTCGCCAGTTTGATTCTCAAATTCCTTGATGTAATCCTCATAGTCTTCAGGATTAATACCTTCTATAGCATTTGCTTCAAGTTCCTTGAGTTTATCTGCCAGGTTATCCATGCCCATAATAAGCACGGAAGATTTTGCCTTATGGGCAAGTAATCCGAGATCATAATATTTATTCTCTTTGTGCAGCCTCTTTAATTCATCAGTGAATTCACGGACCTGATCACGAAAAATATCAGCCATTTCGGAAATCAATTCCGGTGAATTATCACAGATTTCTTCAATGTATGAAACATTAATTATTTTGAACTCCATTTCCGATTGCGTATAATTCTTAACAAAAATAGCAAAATACAAAAAGTAGGATGCGTATTACTTAATTATTTTGCCGGGAGAGTTTTTATCATGTAGATAATTACTATTTTTAAGATTTAAAATCTGGGTCAATGAAAAAATATTTATGTCTTCTGATCATTGTTTTTATAATACCCCTTGTGACGCTTAAAGGCCAGGTATTCGTAAAAGTATCAAAATCTGATTTTAAGACAGAGAAAGAGGGATTCAGGGATGCATGGAAAAGCATCAAAGATGGCGATGCTTTGTTTAAATCAGGTGTTGGTTTGTACCCTCAGGCAGCAATATGCTATCTTATTGCCAACGATTATAACAGTAATAATGCCGAGTTAAATTATAAGATAGGTGTAAGTTACCTTTTTGGATCGGAGCCTCTTAAATCACTTGATTATTTTCTCAAAGCATATGAAATAAACCCGGATGTCACGGAAGACATTCTTTTACTTACAGGTAAATCATACCAGTACAGGGGTGATTACGGGAAAGCTATTGACAGTTATAATATGTACTCAGACAAATATCATGATTCCGGCTCATTTAATACTCAAGTAAACAGTTTCATCAATCAGTGTAATAGAGCAATTGATATGGCAGGCGATGAAAATCATGCCGAGGTAATCAACGCCGGATTAAATATAAATTCTGAGTATGATGATTACTCTCCTGTTCTTTCCAATAAAGACAGATTAATGTATTTCACCACTCGCAGAGCCCTTGATGAAAAAAGAAGGCGTCAGGATGCTGATATGAAGTGGGATGAGAATATTTTTGTTGCTACAAGGGAAGGAGATGGATGGGATCCTGCCGGACCGGCGGGTGATGAGCTTACCACGATGTTGAATGAAGGAGTACTGTCAGTATTGGCCAATGGACAGTTAATGTATCTTTATGCCGGTTATGAAGGGAATGGTGATATATTTACTTCGGAATTTGAAAGGGGGGGATGGACAAAGCCTGCACGGATTGATATTGATCTTAACAGCCGGAAAAGGGAAACCTCCATATCGTTTTCAGAAGATGGGAATGAGGTATTTTTTACCAGTGATATGAGAAAAAGTATCGGAGGACGTGATATATTTTACATGAAGAGAGTGAGAAAGAACAAATGGACCAAGCCTTATAACCTTGGTGAAACTGTTAACTCAGAGTATAATGAAGAATCGGTTCATGTTTCGGAGAATGGTGACACTATCTGGTTCAGCTCAAACAGACCAGGTGGGATGGGGGGATATGATATTTACATGTCAGTAAAAGATGATATTGGTTTATGGTCAGATCCGGTAAATATTGGAGTGCCGGCAAATTCACAGTCAAATGACCTCTTTTACAAGCCCGGGAAAATAAACAGGAACGAAGCATGGCTTGCGAGTGACAGACCCGGGGGCTATGGAGGTTTTGATATATACAGGCTCGTAAGGATACATGATAAAGACACTCTTCCTGGAGTAATTAATGACACCCTTATTATTGAAAAAGACACGGTTAGTATTATACCGGACACCCTGGATACCATGAAGTATCAGCAATGGAATAAATAGAGCCAACAGGATTATTATAAATTATTTTTATTTTGATTTTATTTAATTAAACAAAAAATAAAACATGCGATGAAAAATACCGCCTTAACAAAATTTCATGAAGAAAAAGGAGCAAAGATGATGCCCTTCGCAGGCTTTAATATGCCTGTTGAATATACAGGGATAAATGATGAACATGTTACAGTGCGTGAGAAAGTGGGTGTTTTCGATGTTTCACATATGGGTGAATTCTGGGTTACTGGACCTCGAGCACTTGAATTTCTCCAGTATATAACCTCAAATGATGTCTCCGAGCTGTATGATGGTAAAGTGCAGTATTCATGCCTGCCCAATGGGATAGGTGGAATAGTCGATGATCTCCTTGTTTACAGGTTTAATAAAGAAAAATACTTGCTGGTGGTAAATGCATCCAACATAGAGAAAGACTGGAAATGGTGTGTTGAGAATGCTGAGAAATTTGATGTATTGCCGGGCAGTGGAATAGAAAATGCTTCTGATTCTACTTCCCTGCTTGCTGTTCAGGGTCCTCTTGCCCTCAAGGCAATGCAGAAGCTCACCGATGAGAATATCCTGGATATGGAGTTTTATACTTTCAAAGAAATTCCTTTTGCAGGGATAGATTCGGTAATATTCTCAACAACCGGCTATACCGGTGCCGGAGGTTGCGAAATATATGTTAAGAATGAAGATGCGGGTAAATTATGGATTGCAGTATTGGAGGCCGGAAAGGAGTTTGGTATTAAACCGGCCGGCCTGGGTGCCCGGGACACCCTCAGGCTTGAAATGGGCTTTTGCCTCTATGGTAATGATATTGATGATACAACCTCACCCATAGAAGCCGGGCTCGGATGGATCACAAAATTCAGGGACTATAAGAACTTTATTGACAAAGAATACCTCCTGAAGCAAAAGGAAGAAGGTGTGGACAGGCGATTAAAAGGTTTTGTGATGATAGACAGGGGTATACCGAGGCATGATTATGAAATACTAAATGCCGAAGGAGATCTTATAGGAAAAGTGACATCAGGAACAATGTCGCCTATGATGAAACAGGGAATAGGAATGGCTTACCTTCAGAAGGGTTACTGGAAAGAAGGAACAGAAATATTCATAACGGTACGCAATAAGAATCTTAAAGGACAGGTCGTAAAGTTTCCTATATACAAAAAAAGAAAAGTTGGTTTAACAGGAAAATAATGCGCAAGTATAATTTAGAAGTATGTCTTACTCCTGCCATTTTTGATCGTTATGCTGATCCCGAAGCTATTGTTGTTGTAATTGATATACTAAGGGCCAGCTCCGCAATATGCAATGCATTTGCGAACGGGGCCAAAAGCCTTATACCTGTAGGTGACCTCGATAAAGCCAGAGAATATAAAAAAAGGGAATATATGGTAGCTGCTGAACGTGATGGTTATGTACTGGGCTTCGCCGATTTCGGGAATTCGCCATTTAATTTCACACCTGAAAGGGTCAGGGATAAAACAATAGTGTACAGTACAACAAATGGAACCAGCGCTATTGAAGTTGCATCTTTGTGCTACAGGGTGGTAATAGGTTCTTTTTTAAATATCAGCAGCCTTGAAAACTGGCTTTTAGAACAGGGAAGAAATATTATTCTCCTGTGTGCCGGGTGGAAGGGTAAGGTGAGTTTTGAAGATTCAGTGTTTGCGGGAGCGCTTGTGGACAGACTGCTGAAGAGCAATAAATACGTTACCATTTGTGATTCGGCAAATATTGTATTGGATATGTGGAGATTAGCAGAAACGGATGTTCTTAAATATATTGATAAGGCGGCACAGAGAAGCAGGCTCAGAGAGAAAGGACTCGATGATTGCATACCCTTCTGTCACCAGGAAAACTCTACGGATGCAATCCCTTATCTTGAAAAGGGAAGATTGTTAAATTTGAAATAATGAGTCTTTTGAGGGCAAGTGATAAATAAATACATTAATAATAAAAACTTTAATAAGATGAAAAAACATAATTTTTACGCCGGTCCTTCAATACTGCCTCAATATACTGTTGACATGGTAGTTGAGGCTGTAAAGAACTTTGCCGGTACCGGCCTTTCAGTAATGGAAGTGTCGCACCGCAGCAAAGAATTTGTAGCAGTTATGGAAAAGGCACAGTCATTGCTTAAAGAAATTTTGTCAGTGCCTGAAGGTTATCATGTATTATACCTTGGAGGAGGCGCCAGCACCCAATTTGCCATGGTGCCAATGAACCTTATGAAAACTAAGGCGGCCTATCTGAATACCGGTTCATGGGCCTCAAAAGCCATTAAAGAAGGAAAGTTTTTTGGTGAAATGGTGGAGGTTGCTTCTTCCAAAGATTCAAATTTCAATTATATACCCAGGGATTATACAATACCTGATGATGCCGATTACTTTCATATTACTACTAACAATACAATCTATGGTACCGAAATAAAAAGTGATCTTGATTCACCAGTAACACTGGTAGCTGATATGTCTTCAGATATCTTTAGCAGGCCTGTTGATGTTTCAAAATATGGAATTATTTACGGGGGCGCCCAGAAAAACCTTGCCCCGGCAGGTGTGACCTTCATAATTGTAAAGGAATCAATCCTGGGCAAAGTCGACAGGCAAATACCTACAATGCTTGATTACAGAACACATATTGAAAAAGGGTCAATGTTCAATACACCACCTGTACTGCCGGTATTTGCTGCCTTACAAACTCTTAAGTGGATAAAAGAGCAGGGTGGAGTGAAAGCAATGGAAAAAATTAACAGGGAGAAAGCCGGCTTGATGTATGAAGAGATAGACAGGAACAAATTGTTTGTACCAACCGTTAGCAATGAAGATGACCGTTCGATTATGAATGTATGCTTTGTTATGAAAGAAGAATATAAAGACCTTGAAGGAGATTTTCTTTCCTTTGCATCTTCTAAAGGGATGATTGGTATCAAGGGTCACAGATCAGTTGGTGGATTTCGTGCTTCATTATATAATGCCCTTCCCCTGGATAGTGTGAAGGCGCTGATCAAGGCAATGCAAGATTTTGAAAGAAACAATTAAATACAATTACAATGAAAGTATTAGTAGCAACAGAAAAACCTTTTGCTCCTGCTGCCATTGATGGTATCAGAGAGGTGCTTGATGAGGCAGGATATGAACTGAGCCTGTTGGAAGGGTATACTGATAAAGAGGATTTACTGACAGCAGTTAAAGATGCGGATGCATTAATCGTAAGAAGTGATAAAATAGATAAAGAGGTTATAGATGCCTCGGAGAATCTAAAAATAGTTGTAAGAGCGGGTGCAGGCTATGATAATCTTGACCTGGAAGCCTGCACTGAAGGAAATATTGTGGCAATGAATACACCGGGACAGAATTCAAATGCAGTGGCAGAACTTGCCTTCGGGATGATGGTGTACCTCGCCAGGGGAGGATATAACGGCAAACCCGGCACCGAGTTAAAAGGAAAAACCCTGGGAATACATGCTTATGGTAATGTTGGTAAATGCGTGGCTCGTATTGCCAAAGGATTTGGAATGGATATATATGCTTTTGATCCTTTTATTAACCAGGCAGATATTGAAAAGGACGGTATAAAAGTCGTAAAAACAGTGGAAGAACTTTATTCAAATTCCCAGTACGTTTCCCTTCATATACCTGCAAATGACGAAACGAGGGCATCAATAGGATATGAGCTCCTCGCCTTAATGCCTGAAAAGGCGGTGCTGGTAAACACTGCACGTAAAGAGGTAATAAACGAGGAGGAATTGATGAATATTTTCAGGGAGAGGAGCGATTTCAGTTATATATCTGATATCGCACCGGACTGTAAAAATGAAATAGAAACCAATTATCAGGGAAGGTTCTTCTTCACACCTAAAAAAATGGGAGTCCAAACAGCAGAGGCAAATATAAATGCCGGGGTTGCAGCAGCAAAGCAGATTGTAGCCTTCCTGGAAAAAGGTGATGAAACATTCCGTGTGAATAATTGATAATAAATGAGTATCTGAAATATGGCAATAGTAAAACCGTTTAAAGCCCTTCGTCCACCAAAAGACATTGCACGTTTGGTGGCAAGCCTTCCCTATGATGTTATGAATACAAATGAAGCCAGGGCTATGGCCGAAGGGAATAAATATTCATTGTTACATATTACTAGAGCAGAAATAGATCTCCCACCTGATGTTGATGTGCACAGTGGGGAAGTATACCGCAAATCATACGAGAATTTTATTAAATGGCAGGAGAAAGAATGGCTGGTGCAGGATGCTGAACCAAAATTCTATATCTATGCACAAACGATGAAAGGCAGAACACAGTATGGATTGGTGGGATGTGCTTCTGTAGATGATTACCTTAACGGCTTGATTAAGAAACATGAACTGACCAGATCTGATAAGGAAGAAGACAGAATGGTTCATGTAAGGACTAATAATGCAAATATTGAACCGGTATTTTTCACCTATCCTGCTGTGGCTCAGATTGATGAAATAGTGAATAATATTGTTAACAGCCAGGATCCTGAATATGATTTTGTTGCAGATGATGGTTTTGGACATCATTTCTGGGTAATAAATGACCGGGGCATAATTGAGAACATCGAAAAATTGTTCAGAGAAAAAGTACCGTATACCTATGTTGCCGACGGACATCACAGGACAGCCGCTGCTGCCCTGGTAGGTAAGGAAAAACGAAAAAAAAATCCGGCTTATACGGGTGATGAAGAGTTCAATTATTTTATGGCAGTGCACTTCCCGGCTAACCAGCTTGAAATTATTGACTATAACAGGGTAGTGAAAGATCTGAATGGCCATTCAGCAGATGAATTCCTTGAAAAACTCAGGGAGTCATTCATCATTACCCGGCGTGGTGCTGAAATATACAGGCCCGAAAAGTTGCATACCTTTTCAATGTACCTGGAAGGAGAATGGTATAAGCTTGAAGCAAAAGAATCTGTTTATGACGATTCAGATCCTATCGGGGTACTCGATGTTACCATCCTTAAGCAGCAGGTTCTTGAGCCAATACTCGACATACAGGACCTGCGACGCTCTAAGAGAATTGATTTTGTTGGAGGTATCCGTGGTTTGGCCGAGCTGAAAAGAAGGGTTGACGGAGGAGAAATGAAAGTGGCTTTCGCCATGTATCCGGTATCAATGGAACAGCTGATAGAAATAGCAGATACCGGTAATATTATGCCACCAAAAACTACATGGTTTGAACCAAAACTACGCAGCGGCCTGGCTATTCATTTGCTGGAATGACGTCATAAATACTTAGTGCAAGCCTATTTATTTTGTATCTTTATCCTATATGAGTGATACCTCTGAAAATATAAAACAGTTAAAGGATGAATTACCCGGCAATGTTAAACTTGTAGCCGTATCAAAGACCAAAACCGTTGATGAGATAATGAAAGCTTATGATGCCGGACACAGGTTTTTTGGAGAAAACAGGGTGCAGGAATTACTGGGCAAGTATGAAAAACTCCCCCATTATATAAAATGGCACATGATAGGACACCTGCAGAGGAATAAGGTAAAACACATTGCCGGCTTCATTCATATGATTGAATCTGTTGACTCAGAAAAATTACTCAGGGCGATAAATAAAGAAGCAATTAAAGCCGGACGTGTTATAGATTGCCTTCTGCAGTTTCATATAGCCAGAGAAGAAACAAAATTTGGCTTCAGTAAGGAAGAGGCAGTTGGAATGATCGAATCCGGTACCCTTGATGAACTTGCCGGGGTGAATATCCGGGGTGTGATGGGTATGGCTACATTTACTGATGATATGGAGCGTGTTAGATCAGAATTTGCATATCTCAGGTCAGTTTTCGACGAACTGAAAGAAAGATTCTTCAGTGAAAAAGATGATTTCTGTGAGATTTCGATGGGCATGTCAGGCGACTATAAAGTAGCTCTGGAAGAAGGAAGTACAATGGTCAGGATCGGCACTTTAATATTTGGCGCACGATATTGTAAAATAGATACTAATTAAATAAGTAAGAAATGAACCTTGAAACCAATTACCTGGGCTTGTTCTTACGTAACCCTTTGATTATAAGCAGTAGTGGCCTTACAGATAGCTTCGATAAGATAAAAGACGCCGCTGATTACGGCGCAGGAGCAGTAGTGCTTAAATCAATATTTGAGGAACAGATTAATTACCAGGCAGGTCAGTTGTCAGTTGGCTCGGATTACCCTGAGGCATCGGATTATATCGCTTATTATACTAAAACACATTCGCTTGATAATTACCTTAAACTTATAAACACGGCAAAAGATTCACTCGATATACCCATTATCGCTAGTATTAATTGTGTCACTGTTGATGACTGGATTAATTATGCAAAAAATATTGAGTCAGCAGGTGCCGATGCCCTGGAAGTAAATATGTTCTTTTTACCTGTTGATAAAACAACAAAACCACAAAAGGCAGAAAAATTATATTTTGAGCTGGCTGAAAAACTGAGGAAAATATTGAAAATACCTTTTGCAATAAAACTGGGACAACGATTCTCAAACCTTTTTTACCTGATAGACCAGTTAAATAATAGGGGAGTAAACGGTGTGGTGCTTTTTAACAGGTTCTTTGAGCCTGACATAGATATTAATTCAATGAATATTACACCTGCATCGGTGTTCAGCAGTCCTGATGACAAAAGGAATGTTTTGAGATGGATAGCCATGGCCTCAGCCATTAATGAAAAGATAAGCCTGTCTGCTTCAACGGGCGTGCACAGTGGAAGTGATGTTGTTAAATACCTTTTAGCAGGAGCCGATACAGTACAGGTATGCTCTGTCTTATACAAGGAGGGGTATGAATATATAAAAGAAATTTTGGAATCCGTTGAATCCTGGATGAAAGCAAAAAACTATAACAGTATCGATGAATTCAGGGGTAAACTTAATTACAGGAACATTAAAGATGCCAGGAGGTATGAAAGGGCTCAGTTCATGAGATACTTTTCAGCTTATGAATAAAATAATAACTGGACGAAGTATTGTTCATAATGTGCTGTCAATAGTGCATTACTTTGAAAAATAAAAATTTAGTACTAAATTAGGCGGAAAATAGACCAGCAAATTAAAATATCAATCATGAAGAACAAGTTATTACAGAAAACAGTGTATTTATTATTAGCTGTTTTTACTTTTGCTATTCTGTTTAACAGTTGTAAATCAGGTGGTAAAGAAAAAGAAGAAGAAAAAGAAACACCGATAGAGATTACAGAGGTAGATGAAGAGGCACTGCAAGACGTTAAAGAAGCTAAAAGGATATTTTACTCCCTGCCTTCGCCTCTTGAATCAGCCATGTTGATAAAATCAGCAGGAGCAACGTTTAATGAAGAGCTGTTAAATCCTACGGAAAATACATCCAGGTATACCACAAGCAAGCTGATGGCACTTAACCTTGGGATCTATACCTGCGACCTGAGCTTCGCAAGCCTTTATGATCAGACACAGCTTGTCATTGACTATATGTCTGCTGCAAGAGAAATGGCGGATGGACTGGGTATCCTTGATGCCATTAACAAAGAAACAATTAACAGGCTTGAAGAAAATATAAACAACAGGGAGGTAATACTTGATATTGTATCAGAGACATTCCTGAATTCGAATTCTTACCTGGAAGACAATGAACAACCTGCAATAGCATCAATCGTTCTGGTTGGTGGCTGGGTGGAAGGTCTTTATATAGCAACCCAGCTTGTTGATCTGGACAAATTTGACAGTAATAAACTGGTGGTCAGAATCATCGATCAGAAATTATCAATCGGCATTATGCTTAAGCTACTTAAAGATAATAATGAGCATCCTGCTGTACCTGAAATAATTGGGCAGATGGAAGAACTTAAGGTTATTTTTGATAAGATTAATATTAAAACAACCGATATTGAAACAGAAATTGATGAAGCTACCAATGTTACTGTCCTTAAATCCAAGGTGGAAACAGATATGACACCGGAGGTATTTAAGGAACTTGGCAGGAAAGTTGAAGAAATCAGGTCATCTTATGTAAAATAGAAAATTATGAAACGAATTGTACAGATAAGTTTTATTCTAACGTTGCTCCTTGCATTTAATTCATATAATGCTAATGCGCAGTGCAAGGGCTTTGCAAAGAAAATATGTAAAGCAGAACTGGGTGAATATACCCACGACGGTAATTACCATGCTGCCATCCTGGTTGAAGGTGAAGAAGCTGAATTATATAAGACATTTTACAGTGACCAGGAATACAGGCTTGCAATATGCGGTTCGGAAAACCTCCCGGATATTGAATTTGAAGTGATGGATGCCAATAAGAAGGTACTGTATTCAAATGCCGAAAATGATTATAGCAGGACATGGGATTTCAAGCTGGAATCGAGCCAGCAACTAAAACTTGTTATAAAAGTAACCACTTTTGAAGAATTGTCCGATGATCCGGCCAGCGGATGTGTGGCTATTATGTTCGGCTTTATGGTACAATGAGAAATATAAATGCTTTTGTTCGAAGGGGTCACTGATGATCCCTTTTTTATTTATTTATCTTTTTTGCGAGCCATCTCCCGGTGTATGATTTTTTGCATTTGATTATTTCTTCCGGGACACCTTCAAAAACAAGATAACCGCCTTTTTCACCCCCCTCAGGGCCCAGGTCGATTATCCAGTCGGCATTTTTTATCATTTCAACATTATGTTCTATCAGTATTACCGAATGGCCTCTTTCAACAAGTGCATTCAGTGAATTAAGTAGCTTATTAATGTCATGAAAGTGCAGACCTGTCGTTGGTTCGTCAAAAATGAAAAGCATATGATCATTCATCTTTTCCTGGGCAAGGTAATAAGCAAGTTTCACTCTCTGGCTTTCACCACCCGAAAGAGTACTGGATGACTGACCAAGTTTAACATAACCCAGGCCGACGTCAGCCAGAGGGCCCAAACGGTCTATAATTTTCTTTTCAGCTTTACCGGCTTCTGAACCAAAAAATTCAATGGCTTCATTGATTGTCATTTCCAGTACATCGTATATATTTTTACCCCTGTATTTTACCTCAAGTATTTCTTTTTTAAAACGTTTGCCCTTGCATTCCTCACAGGTTAGCTCAACATCAGCCATAAACTGCATTTCAACTTTTATAGTGCCCTCGCCCTTGCATTCGTCACAACGTCCGCCATCAACATTAAAAGAGAAATGGGATGCTTTGAAATTACTCTGTATTGAAGCTTGCTGTTCAGCAAATAACCTCCGTATTTCATCAAAAGCCTTAAGGTAGGTTACCGGGTTTGATCTGCTTGACCGTCCTATGGGGTCCTGGTCAACCAGCTCAACGCCCTTTAGTAATGCCAAATCCCCTTTGATAGCCCTGTATTTGCCTGGTTTTCTGGAAAAACCACCGATAGAATTCTGTAAGGCCGGATAAAGAATATCATTTACCAGTGTTGATTTGCCGGATCCGCTTACTCCTGTAATCAGTGTTATTGTGTTAAGGGGGAAAATTATGTCTATATCCTTGAGATTATTTTCCCTTGCCCCCAAAAGCTGTATATTATTATTCCATGGCCTTCTTACACGGGGTACCGGTATCTCTTTCCTGCCTGATAAATAATCCGCGGTAAGCGTTTGGGCTTGCTTCAGCTTTTGTACGTTACCCTGGAAAACCAGTTCACCTCCAAACCTCCCGGCTTCAGGGCCTATATCAATAACCTCGTCTGATGCATTTATTATTTCTTCTTCATGTTCAACAACTATAACAGTATTTCCTATGTCTCTGAGATTCTTTAAGACCTGTACAAGAAGGTTAGTATCCCGGGGATGCAGTCCAATGCTGGGTTCGTCAAGAATATATAATGACCCTATAAGGCTGCTGCCGAGGGAGGTTGCGAGGTTGATTCTCTGTGATTCACCTCCTGATAATGTTGAGGATAGCCTGTCAAGGGTAAGATAGGTAAGTCCCACATTAATAAGGAACTTCAGCCTTGACCGTATCTCTGAAAGAATTCTTCCTCCCACTTCCTCTTCGTGCCTGTTTAGCTTCAGGGTCCTGAAAAAATCATATACTTCCGAAACAGGTACAGAAGTGAGTTCGTGTATTGCCTTGCCTTTGATTTTAACATACGAACTCTCTTTGCGTAAGCGGTGTCCCTTGCATTCAGGACACCTGGTTTTCCCCCTGTACCTGCTCAGCATTACCCTGTACTGTATCTTGTACTTCTTTTTCTCAAGGTAGTTGAAAAACCTGTTTAAGCCGTAAAAATACCTGTTACCTTTCCATACCAGTTTCTTTTGTTCATCGGTAAGCTGGTACCATGGCTTGTGTATGGGAAAATTGAAAAGCGAGGAATTTCTTACAAGCCTTTCTTTCCATTTTTTCATTTTTTCACCTTTCCAGCAGACAATGGCATCATCATATACAGAAAGATTCTGGTCGGGGATAACAAGATCTTCATCAATACCTATTATCCTGCCATACCCTTCGCATAACGGACAGGCACCAAGTGGATTGTTAAAACTGAATAAATGCTCGTTTGGCTCAATAAATTCAATGCCGTCAGCTTCAAACTTGTTGGAAAACTCCTCGTGAATATGATTATCATGGTTTTCTGACTCCAGTATACACCTTCCCTTTCCCGTTGTGAATGCAGTTTGAACTGAATCGGCTATCCGGCTTAAATTATCAGCATCATTGTTGGTTATTATCCTGTCTATAACTATATCTATTTCCTGCTTATGTTCAAGAAAGCCGTCAATAGTGGCATCATCATTTATTCTCAGTATTTTATTATCCGCTTTTATCCTGTTAAAGCCTTGTTTCTTAAGGAATGACAGGTATTCCTTAAGGTCAATGTTTTCAGGTATGGTGTTTGGTGAAAGAATTAGGATCCGGCTTTCCTGCTTTAATCTGGATATAAAGGCAACAACATCATCTACACCGTGACGCTTTACTTTCTTGCCCGAAACAGGAGAATAAGTCCGCCCGATTCTTGCATAAAGCAAACGCAAATAATCATATATCTCAGTGGAGGTACCGACCGTTGAACGGGGATTTCTTGTGTTTACTTTCTGCTCAATGGCAATAGCCGGCGGGATGCCACTGATAAAATCAACCTCGGGCTTGTTCATGCGGCCAAGGAATTGCCTGGCATAAGATGATAAACTTTCAACGTACCTTCGTTGCCCCTCTGCATAAACAGTGTCAAAAGCCAGCGAAGATTTCCCCGAACCCGAAACACCTGTAATTATTATTAATTTATTCTGTGGAATATCCACAGTTAAGTTTTTCAGGTTGTGAACCCTTGCACCTTTTATACTTATATATTCTGACCTGTTTTTTTTCATCCAGAGCTCAATGCTTTTTTTCTTAAAATTGCCGGGGCAACAAAAGTAATATTTTTAATTTTAATTTTTTTTATATAATTGTAACTGATATTTCATTTTACCGTTAAACAAAAAAAAAGGAGGACTGCTTATAGAATAATTCTACTCTTAACCAATACGAGTAAGAATGAAGTCAAATTGTACTGACCAGGAGTTGGTGAAGCAGTTCATTAATGGTAATGGCTCCGGGATAGAAAATCTCATAAACCGTCATAAGAGTAAGGTTTTTACTTATATATCTATTTATGTAAGAGAGCAAAGCCTTGCTGAAGACATTTTCCAGGAAACCTTCCTCAAAGTAATTCATTCCCTGAAAGCAGGCAAGTACACTGATAATGGTAAATTCCTTTCCTGGGTGATGAGAATAGCACATAACCTGATAATTGACCATTTCAGGAGAGAGAAGCAAATGAGAATGCTTTCCAATGACGATTATGAGGCTGATATTCTCAATGAAAAGAGATTCGCTGAGGATAATATTGAGGATAATCTTGTGAAAGACCAAATAGTGAATGATGTGCGCATCCTTCTTGATAAATTGCCGGAAGATCAGCGCGAAGTAGTGATGTTGCGTCATTATGCCGGCCTTTCCTTCAAGGAAATAGCTGAACAGACCGATGTAAGTATTAATACAGCCCTTGGAAGAATGAGGTATGCCCTGATCAATATGCGCAAAATGATTGAGGAAAAAAGCATTAATCTCACAATTAATTAGATTAATAACAATAAATTCCACCGGGCATCGTTTTTTCTGTAAATAGAAAAAATAATGCCTATGGATGAAAATTTTACCCGATTTTTACATTATTACCAGATTGATACATCATCAGCAGACCTGTACGCCGATGCTTATGGTTATGAATGTAGATTAAATGAAATAATGCCAGATTCCCGAAGTATAATTAAAAAACCTGATGATAAAATTATACGTAAGCTATTACTTGATATCGATAAGGTGGTTAACGAGTATTGATTTCTTTCAG
The DNA here is from genome assembly GCA_034659275.1 of Bacteroidota bacterium. Taxonomy (GTDB): domain Bacteria; phylum Bacteroidota; class Bacteroidia; order Bacteroidales; family VadinHA17; genus UBA9300. The sequence goes on from JAYEGY010000094.1 coordinate 44,038, forward strand.
GCAGGTGGAAGAAGAAGACTAAAAATCACTGATTTAAAAAATAAACCTGACAGCAGGCAGCAATGCCTGCTGTTTCTGTTCTTAATCGGCTGTTGCCCAGGCTAACAGGGATAAAATTGTTTTCAAGGGCCAATTTTATTTCTTCCTTACTGAAATCTCCTTCCGGGCCTATAAGGATAAGAGCATTTTCGTTCCTGCTATAATTTACAGCAAGGCTTTCAGTTTCTTTTCCACTATCAATATGGGCTATTAACTTTTTACCTTCTAAGCTGGTTTGTATAAGATCAGGGAAATATATAATATCATTTATTTTAGTAATGTGCGTTTTAAAGGATTGCTTCATTGCAGATATTGCTATCTTATGCAGTCTTTCCTTTTTTATTCTTTTTCTTTCTGAATGTTCACATATTAGGGGGCTTATTTCATCAATTCCCAGTTCAACTGCTTTTTCAACAAACCACTCCAGCCTGTCCTGGTTTTTTGTTGGCGCTATAGCAATATGCAGGTAGTAATTATGTTTTTTAATTGAGGGCATGGTGCCGGTAATCTTAGCCAGGCTATGTCGTGGGTTATCATCAATTATTTCTGCTCTGTACATATTCCCGGAGCCGTCGGTTACATGTATAATATCTCCTTTTACATGTCTGAGGACTCTAATTAGAGTTTGTCCATAAAGTCGAGAAATTTTGTACTTTTTCCTTACCGATTTTTCAATTCGGTAAATTATTTAGAATCATTCCTTATAATTCCCCTTATTATTCGGTATTTTTGCTATTTTGT
>JAYEGY010000095.1:0-44617 GCA_034659275.1 Bacteroidota bacterium
CAGCCATTGTTGATATGCTTGCCATTAGAGCCATATCTGAATCACAATCCAATCATCGGAACAAATGCGATACAAAAAGCGAAATATTATAACCTGGTTTGCTGACTTTCTCAGCAAACCCTAATTATGAATGATGAACTATGAATTGGGGCAGGGGGCGCAGGGCGTAAAGCGTAGAGCGTAAAGCGTGGAGATTAGGACTAAGAGACGAGCTGTGAGCTCGGCGGACCAGGCGCTCAGAATGACAAAGCTACATCTGTTCCAGGATACTTACCCTGTCCTGTATGGGCGGATGGGTGGCAAAGAGGGTGGAGAATGACATTCCCTTTTTTTTCTTGACGCCCGGGTTTTCTATGAACATCTGGGCTACATCCTTACGTGTCACCGCTTCAATTCTGGGATCACCGGATACCTTCCGCAGGGCTGAGGCCAGTGCATATGGCTTACGTGTGAGTTCAGCCGAACCAGCATCAGCCAAATATTCCCTTTTCCTGGATAGGGCAAACCTGAATAAGGTTGTCAGCAACCAGCCTATAGCTGCCAGTATCATTATCAATACTATAGCAACACCATTCTTTCCACCCCTCCTTCTTCCCACGCCTCCATACAATGTTCCACGCAAGAGAGCCTGTGTTGCAAAGGCAAAAATCCCCACAAAAATTATTGAAATAATCAAGAGGCGTACATCCTTGTTTCGTATATGCGTCAGCTCATGCGCTATTACCGCTTCCAGCTCATCATCATCCAGCCTGTTAATGATTCCTCTTGACAAAGAGATTGTATAGCTTTTCTCATTAATGCCGCTGGCAAAGGCATTGAGGCTATCGTCCTCAATGATATTTATTTTAGGCATTCTTTTCATCCCCGCCGCAATGGAAAGATTTTCCACCAGGTTGTATACTCGTTTATTTTCTTTCCTTTCGAGCGGTCTTGAACCGGTGGCTTTGTTAATCATCGAGGTATGTGAGGACCAGGCTATGATAAACCACACTATAACCCCGGCAGCTATCCATGGTATGGTCCGGAGAAAACCACTTACAGGATCTATCTCTGCCTCGGGCTGGTAAGCGGTGTATATCAGCCAGAAGAGCATTACAAGTGCAAATATTACAATGGGAAAAAGTATAAGAAGTAATACCGACCGCGTATTATTCTTCCATATCTGCGACTGTAAACCTACGTATTTCATGTCAAAAATTATTGAAAGCTCACTTTGGGAGGTTCTTCCATAACTTCACGCCTGTCACCCAGGTCAAACATTGGTTCCTTATGGAAACCAAACATACTTGCTACTAAATTTGATGGGAAGGACTGAACCAATATGTTCAGCTCCTTGGTGGCCGAATTAAAGAACCGGCGGGCTGCAGCCAGCTTATTTTCAACATCAGATATTTCTTCCTGCAGTTGCATAAAATTCTGGCTTGCTTTCAGGTCGGGATATGCTTCAACTGCTACCTGTATGCCTCCCAGTGCCCTGGATACCCTGGCTTCAGCATCAATTTTTTCATTGATGGTGCCTGCCTTCATGGCAGCGGCACGAGCATCGGTTACTTCAGTAAGGAGCTCTCTTTCATGTTTCATATAGCCCTTGACGGCATCAACCAGCTGGGGTATCAGGTCATGACGCTGCCTCAGCTGAACATCGATGTCAGCAAAGGCATTTTCCCTGTTATTCCTTAATCTCACCAGCCTGTTATAGGCCGATATGAGAATAATAACAAGCAGTACTACTATGGCTATTGCAATAATTAATCCTGTCATTTTCTTAATTTTTAATGAAGAACAAATATAAACATTATTGGAATAATGGAATAATGGAACCGAGGAACTTGAGTTTGCGATAGCAAGCGAGGGTGACGAGCTCGCGAGCGGCCAGTGATTGTGGCCGGTCCGCCGTCGCCGGAGGCTATGGCGGACAGGTGGGAGCGAGCAATAATGGAACCGAGGTAGAGGCACAAAATTTTGCGCCTCTACCTCATTATCTCATCCGATTCGTAGATCTCCTTCCCATTTACATTATTTATCTCCTTCACCATAGCATAAGCCACATCCCTGGTTCTTATACCCCTGTATTTTCGCTTCTTCCCGGTAAAAAGAAATCCAAAGCCCTTTATCAGGGTCTTGCCAATTGATTCAAAAATCCTTACTTCATCCCTCTTACCAAGTAGAATTGAGGGTCGTAAAATAAGCATGCGACTAAAGTCAAGGCCCATCAGGTCTTTTTCCATATTCCCTTTTATCCTGTAGTAATAATTCCTGGCTTCGGGATTGGCCCCAATGCTTGATATCACAGCCATATTCTTCACTCCATTCGCCAGGGCAGCCTTTGCTATTTTAACAGGCAGGTGCCGGTCGATATCCTTCATCCTTTTTACTGATCCCGCCTTTCGCCTGGTTGTTCCGAGGCAAATAAACAGGTCATCGCCCTTAATATCTTCACTGTATTCCTCAACCTTTTCAACATCAACTATTTTTTCCACTACCTTGATATGCTCAATATTCAGGTCACGGCGAGTAAACACCTTTATTGCCTTGTACCTTACATCTTTAATTAGATGGTAAATCAGCTCACTACCAACAAGACCTGTCGCTCCGAATACTATGGCTATTTTATTCATTTTTCCTTTTTATTGTTAAACACGGATAAATGTTTTTTGGTTCAAAATAGAGACGCCAGGCTGGCGTCTCTATTGATTCGTGATAATTAGTCTACATTCGTGTTAATTCGTTCCTATATCCCACTGAAGCTGACGTTATTGAACAATAGGGACGGTGTTCTCCATGCCGCATCTTCATACACATCATTTCCCACCTCCGCCAGGTTCCTGTAAAGCTCCAGCATATTCCCGGTGATATTCATCTCTGAAACGGGCTTAACTATTATCCCTTTTTCAATAAGGAAGCCATCAATGCCATAGGAAAAATCACCTGTAGAGCCGTTACAATTTCCCCCGTTGAATCCTGTAACCAGTATCCCCCTGTCCAGTGAGGCTATCATTTCTTCCAGGTTTTTATCACCCGTCTCAAAAACAAGGTTTGTGGTCATCCCGCTGGTAGGATCCATACCAAGCTTTTTGCCGTAGTAAGTATTGATATAGTAGGACTTCAGAACGCCTTTTTCAAATATTGTCCGCTTTTCAAGGGCCAGGCCTTCATTATCAAAATACCCCGAGCCGCGTCCTGAAACGATAAAGGGATCATCAACTATAGTCATGAGATCAGAACCTACCTTCTCGCCCTGCATATCCAGGAGGAAAGAATTTTTCTGCTGTATGGCAGAGCCATGCAGGGCCTGTATCAGCGGTCCCAGGCTCTGGCCTGCAAGCCTGTTTTCGATAATCATCGGCATATTGGCAGACTCAATCTTAGTCTGTCCCAGTTTCTTAAGAGCTCTTTCAAGAGCTTTCCTTCCTATTCCTTCGTGAATTAGCTTCTTGTAAAACAGTGAGCTGTCATACCATGCATCGCCAGGCCTGGCATCACCCTCTTTCACCGATACAGATGCGCTTATGCCATAATGAGTATTTGCCCTGTCACCTTCAAAACCATTGCTTGTTACCATTACAGTCTCATTCATCCCATCGTTATATGAAGCGGTAACGGATACTATGCGCTCATCTTTGCCCAGAGCCTCCTTTTCAACTCCAAAAGCCGAATCAATTTTTTCCTGTGGATCAATCGCTTTGTAATTGTCATCAAAGGTTTTGAGGTCAGGGCCATCACCTTTGTAGTACAGATCAGGATCAGGAAGGCTCCTGTATTCATCTTCGGCAAGATATTTTGTTCCCTCAATAGCGTGGTCAATAAACCTTGCCAGCTCTTTCTTATTATCAAGCCTGTTGGTTGAATGATTGGAATATTTATTATCAACATACAGGTATATCGTGAGTCTGTTTTCAATTGACTGTTCAAGATTTTCAATCTTTTCTTCCCTTATTGATATGCTGTTATTCTGACTGTTGCTAATTACTGATTTTGCCTGTTGTGCTCCACTTTCAAGAGCATGGTCAACAGCCCATCTGGCCAGTTTATATTTATCTTCCTTTGTCATGGTTTTACATTTTCTTTTTACAATTCATAATAGATTTGCTACAGCTTACACATTTACACCTCCCACGGTCAGCCTCTTTACCAGGACTGAGGGTAATCCCATTGTTACCGGTACTGACTGGCCCCCTTTGCCACATGTCCATGTACCGTTATCGGTCTGATAATCGTCTGCGGCCATAATGATATCAGAAAGTGCCTGTGGTCCGTTACCAATTATATTGATGTCCTTTATCGGCTGTGTCAGTCTGCCTTTTTCCACAAGGTATCCTGATTTTACAAAGAAGGTGAAATCGCCGGCTCCGATCTTCACCTGCCCGTTACTGAAATTATCAACATAAACACCGTAATCCACCTCGGCCAGTATATCTTCCTTTTTATGCGGGCCGGGCTCCATATAGGTTGACCTCATCCTTGGCAGGGGTATGTGCCGGAACGATTGCCGCCTGCCGTTGCCTGTAGGTTCAACACCATAGTAATCTGAACTGATCCTGTCATGAATATAGCTGTTGAGTATACCGTCTTTAACAAGATAAATCTTCCTGACATCATTACCTTCATCATCAATATTTAATGATCCGCGGTTATTCTCCAGGGTCCCGTCATCAATGATGTTTATGAAGTTTTCGGCTATTTTCTTACCCATCTTGTCGCTGAATATGGATGTCTTTTTCCTGTTAAAGTCAGCTTCAAAAGCATGTCCTATTGCTTCGTGAAGAAGTATACCCGAACCTCCCGCTCCCAGTACGACGGGCATCTCGCCAGCCCTGGGTTTTGTGGCATCAAACAATATATTTGTGCGGTCAACAACTTCCGTGGCCAGCTCCTCCACCACTTCGTCCGACAGCCACTCAAAACCTTTTCTGTAAGAACGTGAGGAGTAAGAATTCTCTATCTGCCTACCTTTTTGCATAATACAAACAGCCACAAAGCTAGTCAATGGCCGGTAATCATAACTCAACCTGCCTTCGGAATTATAAAATAATACATAGCTGGTTTCATCATTGAGCATGGCATTCACCTTTATCACCTTGTCATCCAGACTGAAAATCCTGTCATTGACCTTCTGAACGAAGGGCACTTTGTCTTTTACCGAAACATCTTCCCATCCTGTTTTGATACTGTAATAATCGGCAGGTTCTTTTTCTTTGAAGACCTTACTGTCAAAGGTGCCAGGACTGGCAGCTATACTGGCAGCCAGCTTTGCAGCATCCAGCATCGACCCTGTTTCAAGTGACTCGGAATAGGCAAAACCTGTCTGATCACCTTTCAAAACCCTGATGCCCACCCCATAATCAATGTTTGAAGATGCACTGTTAACCTTGCCATCCTGCAGGCCAATATTGTTTAATATCTTATGCTCAAAGAAAAGGTCGGCATAATCACCACCTTTTGACATTGCTTCCGCAATCACCCTTTTGAGTGTCCCGGTATTGATCTCGAAATGATTTAAATAGTCTTTCACATCTGATGATATTTGCAGCTTGCTGCAGGACTGGACAAAGGGTGGTATTATCATTGTCCCGGCCACTGCAGCACCACTTGTTTTTAAGAAATTACGCCTGTTAAAATTCATTTTACCAATTGCTTAATTGTTTAGATAGTAAAAACGATACAAGGTAATATTTTAAAGGCTAATCAGGATTAAATGATATCATTTTTTTCCTTTCTTCCCACCCGGGAAGGAATTTATCCATTAATTCATAAAATCTCCTGTTATGTCTCCTCTCCAGCAGATGAACCATCTCGTGTACAAGGATAAACTCAAGAATACTGTCAGGGTATTTTGCCAGCTCCAGGCTTAACCATATTCTCCTGTCTTTTATATTGCAACTACCCCACTTGGTTTTCATCTTCCTTATTCTCACCTCTGACACTCTCAATTGCATTCTGTGCTCCCATTTTTCTTTCAGTGAGGGTATTTTGCATTTCATGGCATGCCTGTACCACACGTCCATTATTTTCTCTTTTGTTTCCCTGTCATAATCACTGTCAAGGTTCATTATAATACTGCCATCATAAAGAAGGATAGAAATATTTTTTGCCCCTTCAATAACCTTTAATAGGTATTTCTGACCTCCATAAATGTGATATTCTCCATTTACAAATTCCTTTGGTCGTCGTTGCTCAATATTCTTAAGCCTCTTATGCTGCTTGCTTACCCAATCCTGTTTGGACTTCAGGAAGTTTTCTATTGCCTTATCCGACATTCGTCGCGGAACAGAAACAACAACCCTTCCATCAGGTGGGTAAACCCTTATATAAACATTTTTAATCGGTTTTCGTACCACTTCTGCGGGAATAGACCCGATCAGTATATTTTTCATACTCCGCCATTGATTAATGCTGATAGAGAAATAAGGAACTAAGATAAAAATTAAAAAAGATTTGCTCTTAAGAAAATATAATTTAACTTTGCTCCACAAAGTACTTTTAATCATGAATACAAATTCGCATTCTGATGATCTGAAGGCCATCAGGAAGATAATGGAAGAATCATCCAGGTTTTTGTCGTTGAGTGGCCTGTCAGGAATTTTTGCAGGAATTTTTGCAATCTGTGGCTCCGTAATAGCAGTCATTGTAATTCAAAAGTCGCAGGCGGCTGAAATTAACAGGCCCGAACTGATCCTCCTGCTGGATGCCCTTATCGTTCTCTTTGCTGCCCTTGGCATTGCTGTCGGCCTGTCTTTACGGAAAGCTTCACTGAGGGACTTAAAGATATGGACAACAACAACAAAGAGGATGTTGCTGAACCTGTTGATTCCCTTAATTACAGGGGCTGTTATGATCCTTGCCTTCTACCTGGAAGGAAATTATGAATACATCATACCTTCAATGTTGGTGTTTTACGGGCTGGCGCTTGTAAGTGCCGGTAAATTCACCTTCGGCGAAATACAGTATCTCGGGATATTCGAAGTACTCACAGGTATATTCGCACTCTTTTTTCCCGGTTTAGGTCTCGTTTTATGGGCTTTTGGTTTTGGGATTCTACATACTCTTTACGGTTTGATAATGCATATCAAATACAGATAAAACAGCTTCGTGGCCAGATGAAAGATATCTTAAACAAACTGAGCAAAGTACTCGAGAACCGTATAAGGCTGGGCGTAATGTCAGCCCTTGTGGTAAATGAGAGCCTGGATTTTAATTCTCTCAAAGATCTTCTGGATGTTACAGATGGGAACCTGGCCAGTCACCTGAAAACTCTTGAAGAAAATGAACTGATTGAAGTCCGGAAACAATTCATCGGGAGGAAACCAAATACAAAATATACAGTTACCGCTCATGGCAGGGATGTTTTCAACCAGCATCTTGATGCACTGGAAGAATTAATGAAGAAGAAATAGATATTTTTTTTACAACTATACTTTGCAATTCAAAGTACTTTTAAAACAATTAAAATGAATAATGAAATTCAAAATGATGTTAAATGGTATGAAACATTGACATTTAAGATGGTTCTCCTGGGAATAATGGCCATCATGTTTCTTGTGCCCCTTCAGCTGATTAAATTACTTATTCAAGAAAGGGCTGAAAATTCTCTTGCCGTGCAGGAGCAGATATCAGAAGAATGGAGCAAAACACAAACGATTACGGGTCCCGTTTTAAACATACCTGTGATCAGGACTGCTGCCACAGGTGATAAAAAGATAGCTTATGAAAATACCCTCTTGCACATCATGGCTGATAAGCTTGATATCGAGGGAGAGATAAATCCCCAGATCAGGTATAAGGGTATTTATGAGTCAGTCATTTACGAAGCAGATCTCACACTTGCCGGATCATTTTTGCTTCCCCCGGAGGTAAATGCACCTGATCTTGAGATTTTATGGGAAGAGGCATATTTCACTCTGGGGATATCAGATAACAGGGGGATAAAAGATGGTTTGAATCTCTGTGTGAATGACACTTTAATAGCAGCACAACCCGGCGCAGGGGATTATGACCTTTTCACCTCGGGAGTCACCTTCCCGGCATCTATCCCACCCGGGTCGCAGAGTTTTGATTTTAAGGCAGATATTGGTTTAAAAGGATCTTCAGGCTTATTTTTCACTCCCACGGGAAAATCCACAAGGGTCTCAATAAAATCATCCTGGCCTGCTCCTTCTTTTACCGGCAATTATCTTCCCGAAGAAAGATCAACCGGGAGTGACGGATTTACGGCTGATTGGAATATAAGCCACCTGAACAGGAATTTTCCCGGGTCATGGTTTGGAAATATTCACAGGCCTGAGGAAGAATCATTTGGAGTTAAGCTGATACTTGAAGTTGATCATTACAGGAAATCCGAGAGAGCCTCGAAGTATGGACTCCTTTTTATTGCATTCACTTATCTGGTGCTTCTGTTCCTCGAACTATCAACCAACAGGAAAATACATCTTTTTCATTATTTTCTTGTCTCTCTTTCACTGGTATTGTTTTTCTCCCTGCTTAATGCCCTAAGTGAACAAATAGGCTTCAGCCCGGCTTATATCATCTCAGCCGGCTCAACCATCGGCCTTCTGACATTATTCGGTGGATTGCTTCTCAAAAAGACAAAATATACACTACTTATCGGTGGTATGCTCACATTGCTGTATGGCTTTATATACATCTTACTTTCATTAAACGAATTTGCCTACCTGGCAGGAAATATCGGTCTCTTTATAGCCCTGGGAGCCATTATGTGGTTATCTGCCAAAACCGACCTATTTAGAAAAACCGGGATTTAAGATTAAAGCCAATTACGCGAACGTAGGGAGCAAGTTACGCGACCAACGGGAGCAAATTACGTGAACGCAGTGAGCAAATTACTTTTTTTTACTATTTTGCGCCCTCAAACTATTTATATGTCAATAAAGACAAAATCAATATTGCTTATACTTTTCATCCTGCTTGCCGACCAGGTGCTTAAGATATGGGTAAAAACCACAATGGTCATAGGAGAGGAAAAGTTTGTCTTGGGGAAATGGTTCATTCTTCATTTCATAGAGAACAATGGGATGGCCTTTGGGATGGAAATGGGTGGAAGAACCAGCAAGCTTATCTTAAGCCTTTTCAGGATAGTGGCTTCTGTTGGCATTGGATGGTATATATTCCACCTGATAAAGCATAATGCGCACCCCGGGCTTATACTGGCCGTAAGTACCATATTTGCCGGCGCAGTAGGCAATATTATCGACAGTGCCTTTTATGGAATTATTTTCAGTGAAAGTTATTATAATCCGGCGGTTTTTTTGCCTCCCGGCGGTGGCTATGCCTCATTCCTGCACGGACGCGTAGTGGACATGCTTTATTTCCCGGTCATAGACACCACATGGCCCGAGTGGTCGCCAATACGACCGGGGCAATCACTTGTTTTCTTCAGGCCGGTATTTAACCTGGCAGACAGTGCTGTGACAATAGGGGTTGCTTTGATAATAATATTTCAGAAGAGATTTTTTAAAGACAGCAACTAATCCGTTTCACACATACTTACGCAATCGATGATATTTTTGAGATTTTCATGCTTCAAGGAATAATAGGTTTTTTTCCCTTCCCTTTTTGAGACCAGTACACCCTTATCCTTTAATATCCCAAGGTGATGCGAAGCGGTGGATTGCTCTATTCCCAGTTTTTCATGAATTTCCGTCACTGAAAGAGGATTACCATCTTCAAGAAATCCTATTATTGCTATCCTCATAGGATGTGCTATTGCTTTAAGCATATTGGCCGCACGCTCAAGCCGTTCAGGATTTAACTTGATATTTGCCATCAATGGAAGTTTGCATTTATATTGCAAATATATATAAATATGTTAATATGTTGAATAGTTAAGCTGATTAATTCTAATTAGTTTCCATTTAATCTGTTATGTTTATAAATAAGCACCTGGTGAAGGATAAACAGGAATGTTATACCTAGATTTTTTATATTTGGAGATTGTTTAAAAGCTATTATGTCCAAACTCAGTTCGATCAGGAAACCCGTTGAAGCAGAAATGCGTGAATTTGAGCGCTATTTCAATAATACGCTGCGCACAAATGTGCCCTTGCTGAAAATTATTCTGAATTATGTCATGCGCCGCAAGGGTAAGCAAATGAGGCCTTTGCTTGTTTTCCTATCTGCAGGGCTGAACGGGAAAATAAACGAGTCAACATATGTTGCAGCTACTTTTATCGAATTACTTCATACTGCAACATTGGTTCATGATGATGTTGTCGACAATGCCCGGGAACGACGCGGGGCGCTTTCAATAAATGCTCTATGGAATTCTAAAATTGCCGTTCTTACAGGAGATTACCTGCTTGCACAGGGACTGCTTATAAGCATAGAAAAAAACCGTTTTGAAATGCTTGAAATAGTGAGTGAAGCAGTCCAGGCAATGAGTGAAGGTGAATTATTACAACTGCAGAAGGCAAGGAAGCTTAATATTACCGAAGATGTTTATTTTGATATCATCAAAATGAAAACGGCAGCACTGATCGCTGCATGCACGGCATGTGGAACAGTTTCCGTTACCAACGATCCTGACAGGATAAGAATAATGAAAGACCTTGGCGAAAATATCGGTATAGCTTTCCAGATAAGAGATGACCTGTTCGACTACCAGGATAACGGGCTTACAGGTAAATCGGCAGGCAATGATATTAAAGAAAAAAAAATAACTCTGCCCCTGATACATGCATTGCAGGAAAGCACATCCTCCGAAAGGAAAAGAATATTGAATTTTATAAGGCGTAAAAAGAAGACCTCTTCTGAAATCAAAGAAGTAATAAATTTTGTTGTCAGAAAAGGAGGTACAACCTACGCTGCCAATATGATGGACAAGTACAGGGACAAAGCCTTTGCCATACTCGACACTTTCGATGACAGTGAAATAAAATCATCGATGAAGGAATTTATCACCTTCACCACCTCAAGGGTAAAATAATATAATATTAACTTAACACCGTTTATTCATGATTAAAAAATTAGCCTTTCTGACCCTGATAATTTTTGCAACCAGCTGTGCCAAAAGATCAGATAATACCGAATTCATCCTTACAGGTAAAGTAATAAATTCCCCTGTTGAACAGGTGCTTATATCACAGGGCACAAATACTGACACAATACACTTTATGGAAGATGGCACCTTTGAATTTTCAGACTCCATTGAAATACCCGGAAATTTTTACCTGAGGTTTGAAAAAGGCTCACTGCCTCTGTACCTTGCTCCCGGTGAAGATTTAAATGTTGTCTTTGATCCCGACGCTATTGATAGCACTATCAACTTCACCGGTAGTCTCGCTCTCGAGAATGAGTTCCTGAGGAAATCCTATAAACTAAGCAGGGAACAGTCATCGGTAATGAGAAAATACTATGAGGCCTCTCCGGAAGCTTATCGAAGAGGAATAGATTCACTAAGCAAGGTGGAGAATGAGCTCCTTGACAACTTTGTAAGTAAAAACCCTGATATGAGCGAAGAATTTATAAATATCATGAGAACAACGAATGAGTTTTCATATTATTCCTCCCTGCTTAACTACGAAGGCATTAATAAATACTACACTAAAGTTGACAGCGTTGATTTACCTGTTGACTGGTATGATTTTTTGGAAGATATTGATCTTGATAAACCCGGATATATTAAAGTACCTGTGAGCCTGAGTGTGATTAACTCCATTATTTACAAAAAGATAGAGGATGAAGCCGGATTGGGCGAGGATGCCTGGGGTACTGTCGAGTTGCTTGAAGAACAATTTGACTGGATAATCAATAATTTCCAAAACCAGGAATTGATAAATTATTTCTTATACGATAACCTTTCCACTCATATTGATGCACGTGGAACAAGCGGTGCTGAGGAAATTATCGATAAATTCCTCGCTGTATCAACAAGTGATAAAGACAAGGAATCAATTAAAGAAAAAACAGAAGAATGGGCTCCATTGAAAACAGGTATGCCCGCTCCTGAATTCACACTACCTGATATTGCTGGCAATATGGTATCATTATCCGACTTCGGGGGTAAATACGTTTACCTTGACTTCTGGGCAACTTGGTGTGGACCATGCATAGTTAAGATACCATACCTCGAAAAGATGGCTGAAGAATACAGGGATAAAAACATTGAAATAATAAGTATTTCTGTTGACAGGGATAAAAATGCATGGCGCAATATGTTAACAAAAGAACCTCATCAATGGCTGCAGTTACATGACAGTATTTTGGTCAATGATGAATACCTTGTTAAATACATACCCACTTTTGTGCTTATAGACCGGGAAGGTAAAATTATTGATGCCAGAGCTTCTCGTCCATCAACAGGGGAAGTATTGACAAATCAACTTGATAAGCTTGAAGGAATATAAAGGAAGCTGTACATTAAATGATATTTATTCAATTCCTGGCGAGTTAAAACTGGCAATAATAGGATTTAATGCGCTGTATAACAGCATGTAATATAACATGCATCCCTGTGCGGCAAAATATTCCTTCAGGAAGAATTTCTGATGAATTCCATGATTTTATTGGTTTTTGCCTTTCCAATCAGCTTCTCGAGTTCTTCCCTTGAAGCTGATTTAATTTTATCCAGCGATCCAAAATTTTTCAGCAGGGTGTCTTTTGTTTTTGGTCCTATACCTTTTATCTCATCCAGTGTTGACTTTGTCATTCCCTTGCTTCTCTTATCACGATGGAAACTTATACCAAAACGGTGAGCTTCATTCCTTATGTTCTGTATTATTTTCAGGCTAATGGAATTTTTATCTATATACAAGGGCACTGAATCACCCGGGAAATAGATCTCTTCCAGTTTTTTTGCTATACCTATAACAGGCAGCTTACCCCTGATACCCAGTGTTTCAAAGCTTTTAACCGCTGCATTGAGCTGACCTTTGCCACCGTCAATTATCACCAGGTCAGGCAGGGGGGCGGCCTCATCCAGCATTCTCCTGTACCTGCGAAAAACAACCTCTTCCATGGATGCAAAATCATCAGGGCCTTTCACTGTTCTAATATTATAATGCCGGTATTCATTTTTTGAAGGCTTTCCGTTCCTGAATACGACACATGCCGCAACAGGTACCGAGCCCTGTATATTTGAATTATCAAAACATTCCATATGTCTCGGCAGTGAAGGAAGATGCAAATCTTTCTTCAGTGATTCAAGGTTCTGCCTGCTCCTTTCTACAGGGGCTTTAATCTTCCCCTTCATCTGGTTTAATTTATATACCCTTGCGTTTCTTTCCGACAGTTCAAGCAGTTTCTTCTTATCACCTTTCCCCGGAATAGTATATTTTATATTTTCTATCGTTATGTCAGGCAGGCCACCCATTATTATTTCCCGCGCATTGCTTGAGTGTCGGTCTCTTAACTCTGTGATAGCCAGAGATATAAGTTCATCATTGCTTTCCTCTATTCGTTTCTTCAGTTCAATTGTATGGCTTTGGACTACTGCTCCACGAATGATTTTCAGGTAGTTAACATATATTTTATCATCTTCTGTATCCATGCCGAACACATCGGCATCGCTTATACGTGGGTTCACTACAGTGGATCTGCTGCGGTATCTATGAAGTATATCCAGTTTTTCCTTTATAAGCTGTGCTTCTTCGTATTTCAATTCAGCAGCATATTGCTTCATCAGTTCTTTTAGGTATCTGGAGACTGTATGGATATTTCCCTTCAATATTTCCTTTACCTGTTCTATTGACTTATTATAATCTTCTTCCAACTGTTTACCCACACATGGTGCTAGGCAGTTACCAAGGTGGTATTCAAGGCATACCCTGTATTTACCTGCTTCTATTTTATCCTTCGTAAGCTTATATGAACATGTCCTCAGCGGGTACAATCGTTTTATCAGATTCAGTAAGGTCCTCACCATCACCACCGAGGTATAGGGACCGTAATATACCGATCCATCCTTTACCACATTACGCGTCATAAAAACCCTCGGGTATGGCTCGTTCTTCACACATATCCAGGGAAATGTTTTATCATCCCTCATCATAACATTATACCTTGGCTGATGCCTTTTAATAAGGTTATTTTCAAGTAATAATGCCTCTGATTCGGATTCAACCACCGTATGTCTTATCTCGGCCACTCTTTTCATCATCACCTTTGTTTTACCCACCAGTGATTTGCCAAAATAAGATGCCACTCTTTTTTTCAGGCTCTTGGCCTTTCCCACATAGACCAGCCTTCCGTCCTTATCATAGAAACGGTATACGCCAGGGTTATCGGGCAGACTACGGGCAATATTTTTTAGTTCGTCCATCGGGACAAAAATAAAGACAAAAGATAAAAGTATAAAGGAAAAAGGAAAGCGAGCATTGCGAGTCCCGAATCTTTAATTCGAGGATCCCTGCCTTCCGGCAGGCAGGCTCGAAAAAGCATGAGCTTTTTCGTAACGGATAGTGATTGTGGCCGGTCCGCCGTCGCCGGAGGCTATGGCGGACAGGTAGTGGGGAGCAATTATGATTTGCGAGAGTTGTGGTTTTACAGCGGTCTCATGCGGCAAAGACACGTCTTAAATCAAGGTGAGTTCCACAAATTCAAACTTATTCACATCGAAAAGGCCTTTGTCGCTGATTTTCAATTCCGGAATCACCAATAGTGCCATAAAGGAAAGGGTCATAAACGGGGACTTTAGTTTGCAACCCATATCTTGTACTATATCAGTAAGTTTCTTATACTTTTCTGCCATTGTTCCACATGGAACATCAGACATTATGCCTCCTATTTCCAGAGGTATTTCGCTGCAATTATCGTCCTTGCAGGCTACAAGCCCTCCCTGCATCTCCACGATTCTGTTTACGGCATTGCATATGGATGTATCATCTGTACCAACAGCAATAATATTATGACTGTCATGTGCAACAGATGATGCAAAGGCTCCCTTTTTCAACCCAAAGCCTTTGACAAAGGCAACAGCAGGTTTTGAGTCTTTATACCTGTCTTTTACAACAATCTTCAATATGTCTTCGTCGGTATTGCTTTCCATCATTTCACCTTCGTGGGGTACAGACCATTCATAGGTACCGGTTACCAGTTCACCATCGAATGCTTCAATAACTCTTATTCCCCCTTTCTTATTTCTCACTTCAATATCACTGTGCTTAATAATACCTGAGTTGAAATTATTCACCTTAGTAACCGGAGGGGATTCAAAACTCACGTTCTTCCCGTCGCAAACCTTTTGACCTTCTATCCAGGTTTCCTGTATGTTAAACTCAAACGGGTTATCTATTATAATAAAGTCTGCACTATCTCCCCTGCGCAGCATACCAACATCAAGGTCATAATGATCTACCGGGTTTATTATTACAACCTTTAATATGTCAAAAATATCATATCCCAGGGCAAGTAATCTTTTAACCAGCAAATTGATATGCCCCTTATCAAGCATTTCCGGGTGAAGGTCATCAGAGCATAGCATAAGCTTTTCAGCAGATTCTGCAATCAGGTAATGCATGCTGTCCAGGCTCCTTGCAGCACTTCCTTCTCTTATTTGTATCTTCATTCCCTTTTCTATCTTTTCCCTCGCTTCATCCAGGCTTATGCTTTCATGATCTGTACTAATACCCGCCCTTATGTATTTCTCAAGTTTTTTCCCCCTTAATCCAGGTGCATGTCCGTCCACCGGTTTATTCATCTCTTTTGCAATTTGTATCTTTTCCATCACCTGGCTATCCTCATTCACTACACCCGGGAAGTTCATCATTTCAGATAGATATTTTATCTCCTCTTTTCCTAACAAAACTTTCAGCTCTTCTACATCAATCTTTCCACCGCTAGTTTCATATTTTGTAGCAGGTACGCATGATGGAGCTCCTAAATAGAATTTCATTGGCACCCTCTTTCCATTCTCAATCATAAAATTCACTCCTTCCATTCCCATCACATTAGCTATTTCATGCGGATCCGACACTACTGCTACCGTACCATGTTGTACCGCCTTTTCAGCAAACCTTGAAGGAACCAGCATCGAACTTTCGATGTGGATATGTGAATCAATCAATCCTGCTACTATATACCTCTCCTCAGAATTTTCTTCCCTCACCACATCCTTAATATTCTTTCCTTCTATTTCTAAATATCCCTTATATATTTCTTTTTCAAAAATATCGATTATTTTTCCGTAAATTTTCATATTTATATTTTTAAAAAAAGTTCCACGTGGAACAATGCTAAGTATTATTTATGAATTATTAATTATGAACTAATTGTTATATTTTGATAATTAACTACTTGTTAAATTATTTTTAGTCTTTATTTTCAAAACTTCATATCATTAATCCTCTTTTGTCTTTATCCCTCATTTAATTTCTCCTAATCTAACCTCTCAATTCTTCCTCCTCCCGTTAATACTTCATAATTAATAATTAATACTTCCCTTATTTCCCCAGGTAAAGAAGTAAAACGCTTATATCAGCCGGCGAAACGCCGCTTATCCTGCTTGCCATTCCAATAGTTTCCGGTTTGTACTTATTAAGCTTTTGTCTTCCTTCTGTTGAAATGGATTTTAATTCCTCAAAATCTATATCTTGCGGTATTCTCAATTCATTCATTCGCTTTATTTTTTCTGCAACTCCTTTTTCTCTTTCAATATACCCTCTGTATTTAATTGTTATCTCTGCCGATTCTATTATTTCACTGGCTCTATCCATAAAATCCTCTATCATTTCCCTTCCCTCCTTTGATTTTGCCATAATTTCCTCCAATCTTACCTGAGGTCTAAGAACCAGTCGCTCCATTTTTTGTGATTCTTTCATTGGGCTTGATCCTATGCTTTTCAGATATTCATTAATTACTTCAGGCCTGAATTTTTCCTTCTTAACAAACTCCAGTATCCTGCTCACCATTTCCCTCTTTTCATTAAGCCTTTCTACTCTTTCCTTTTCAGCTAGTCCTATTTCATATCCTTTTTCGCTTAATCGTTCATCAGCATTATCCTGTCTTAATAATATCCTGTATTCCGCCCTGCTGGTAAACATCCTGTATGGCTCATCTACCCCTTTTGTTACCAGATCATCAATCAGCACTCCTATATATGATTCATTCCTTTTCATCACAAATTCTTCTTTTCCCCGTATTTTCAGCACAGCATTTACACCTGCAATCAGTCCCTGTGCACCTGCTTCCTCATATCCCGTTGTGCCATTCACCTGTCCTGCAAAATATAAGTTCCTTACTTTCTTTGTTTCGAGCGTACTTTTTAACTGAGTTGGCTGGAAAAAATCATATTCTATTGCATACCCCGGCCTGTGAATTACCACATTTTCCATCCCTTTTATCTTTCTCAAGGCCATTATCTGTGTCTCCAGCTTAAGGCTTGACGCAAATCCATTTAAATAATATTCATTTGTATCCCATCCTTCAGGCTCAATGAATAACTGGTGTCTTTCCTTTCCCCTGAACGTTACAATCTTATCTTCTATGCTCGGGCAATATCTCGGTCCTATTCCTTTTATTCTTCCCTGGTATAATGGGCTATATTTTAAGCCTTTAGCCAGTTCTTCATGTACTTCTCTGTTTGTATGTGTAATATAACAGCTTTTCGGTTCATCAATAATTGTTTTATCGTTTAAAAATGAGAATGATCTTCCTTCATTTTCACTTTCCTGTTCAATCATCTTTTTAAAATCTATACTTCGCCCATCCAGGCGTGCGCTTGTACCTGTCTTCATCCTTTCCACATTGAAGCCCATCTTTCTTAGTTGATCGCTTATCCCTTTTGATGTTTCATCTCCTGATCTTCCTCCTTCTACCGTTTTAAATCCAACATGCATCAGTCCGTTTAGAAATGTTCCTCCTGATAAAATAACCGCCTTTCCCAAAAACTCTGTTCCGAAGCTTGTCTTTACACCTTTTGCCTCCCCTTCTTCTATTATTAACTCTGTCGCCATTTCCTGCCATATATGCAATTTTCCTACCTTCTCAAGCTTTTCCCTCCATACTCTTGAAAACTTGCTCCTGTCTGACTGAGCCCTTGGACTCCACATTGCAGGACCCTTTGACCTGTTCAATAACCTGTATTGCATCATACTTTCATCCGTAACAATACCTGATAGCCCTCCCAATGCGTCTATTTCTCTGATTATCTGTCCTTTAGCAACACCTCCCATTGCTGGATTACATGACATTTGCGCCAACTTGGTCATATCCATTGTAATGAGAACCGTTGTCATTCCCATTTTAGCGGCCGCATTTGCAGCTTCACATCCTGCATGCCCACCACCTACAACAATTATGTCATATTTAAACTCCATTTTTTACTTTCCAAACTTATCCAGGTATAAATCCTCCTTTTCCCTCATTTCATCTTTCCTTACTTCATCCCTGTCATCATACCCAATTAAATGCAGTACTGCATGTACCATCACCCTCATAACCTCATTTTTGATTCCTGTGTCATAAATTCCGGCATTTCTAACTATTGTGTCAATACCAAGATATATCTCACCGCTAATAATATTTTTCTGACCATTATCAAACGCTATAACATCAGTACGATAATCATGATTAAGAAATTCCTCATTAATCTCTTTTATATAGCTATCGCCAACAAAAATAAAAGACAGGTCACCCGGTACTTTTTTTTCAGACCTGATGACCTGTACAATCCAATTTTTTATCTCTTTTGTTCTCCCCAGCCTGAATTTTACATCTTTATAGTAAATTTTAGGCTCCAACAGTTTCAAGTTTAAATTTCATTACCACCTCGTTTCCTATCTCATTAAAACCTATGTCGTCAGCTAAATTCTTCATAAGAAACACTCCTCTACCTCTCAAATTTTCAATATTTTCCGGTGATGTCGGATCCGGCACACAATCAGGGTTAAAACCCACTCCCTGATCCTTTACTTTTACGATAAAATCGTTATTTCTGTACTCAAATCTTATATTAACATCCTTTTCTTTATCATACTGATTACCGTGAACAATTGCATTATTGACCGCCTCCATGGTAGCCACCAATATTCTCCCGTACTCATCTTTGTTTATTCCTAAAACCAGCATAATTTCATCCACCTTGCCCTCAATTATGCGCAAATTATTCACATTTGAAGCTATATTTAAATCCATTATCATTTGAATATTCTATCTAACCTTATACTTATTTTTCTTTAATTTGTTACATTAATCACCTCTTTTTTGCCAGCCAATCTTCCGGATCTTCTTTTTTCTTTTCTTCATACACCATAAACTTAATTATGCTCTTTTTCCCCTCCTCAAAATATACATCACCAAGATACTCTTTTGCATCAACTTCATCGCCTGGTTTCACCTTAACATTTACCAGATTCTGGTATACTGTAAGGTAGTTTCCATGCCTTATTATCACAGCCATATTGCCTCCGCTTATCCCAAATACACTCATCACCTTTCCTTTAAATACTGCTCTTGCCACTTCCTTCATCCCACTTGTTATTTCAATTCCAATGTTATTGATTTTTGCTCCCTTTATAACGGGATGCTCATGTACGCCAAACTGTGCTGTTATAACACCTCGTTCCACCGGCCATGGCATTCTTCCTTTATTCTTAGAGAAATCTTCCCCAACAAGTTTTTCTTCCGGTGTCAGTTCAACCAATGCATTTCTTCTTCTTTCTGCTTCTATGACTCTTTCTATTTCATTTTCTATCTCTTTGGCTATCCTTCTTTTTTCTTCCAGTTCTTTTCTCAGCTCTCTCTCTTTTCTGCTTAACTTATTAATCACGCTTCTCTGGCTTCGCTGTTCACTCTGCAGGTTATTTCTTTGTCTTTCTTCCCTCATTTTTAACTCTGAGATCTCTATTAGATCTTTTTCAAGCTTATCTCTATTTTCTTCAACTTCATCCTTTAATTCCAGTATTATTTCAGCTTCTCTCCTCCTGTATTTTGCTACCTGCTGCAAGTATTTAAGTCTCTTATATCCCTGATTTATGTCTTTAGATGCCAGTATATATGCCAGTTTCGGATTACCTTTGCTGACTTTCTGCGCGTGTTTTATTGCCTTCTCATATTCCTTCACCAGGATATCAATGTCATCTTCCATCAATTCTATTGCGAGCTTATTCAATTCCATTCTTCCTTCCAGTAATTCCTGCTCTTCCCTTAGTCCATTTATAACATTTTCCCTCAAATTTAGCTTTCTCCTTATCATATTCAATTCATTCATACTTTCGGATTTCTCCTCTGACGTCCTATCCAGCATATTATCCAGGTATTCAATATCCTTTAAAGCTTCATTCCTCTGTTGCTCCAGCTCCGCTCTTGTCTGCGCATATAGGTTGTATGAACTTACCAGTAATATTATTATTATAAATACACCTCTCATCTGATTATCTTTACTTCATAATCATGATTCACCCTGAATATTAAATTTTTTCTCTCCAGGGATTTCACATTATTCATTTCAAGATTTATTAATGCTCCTTCCCCCTCCATTCTCCATTCTATTTTACCCGGGTATAAGAAGCCGTTTTCATATCTGTACTCATTAAAGATACCCTGTATTTTCTCCCCTTCATATCCTATTCTTCCTTCAACGGCTTTTAGCTTTTTAATATTGCAGTCAATGGTATATTCCAGAGTATTCCCTTCTTCTTCTTCCCTTATTTTCGCTATTCCTTCGATGCACTGCGTCGATTTTTCCCCGTTTTTCAGCTTAGCTATATCACCAAATAACATATTTATAAAAGCAAATTCGACCCCATATCTTCTCCCTATTCTATCTGTCTTGCCCAAATAATATACTTTATTAATCTTATCACTTATCTTAATTGCATCTTTATCAATAAGTACTCTTGCAGCTTCTATTCCCGCTATTGTTCTTATGCTTAGCAATATACTGTCCCTGCCATTATATTTCATGTTTGCCCTGAACTTTCTGTTTTCCTCTCCTTTTCTGTAATGAATTGTAATCCTGTTAATGGCCACAGGTTCATCCAGTACATTATTTAATCTCACGCTCTTTACAAGTTTACTCGTAGCAATCTCATAAGTTCCCTCTGCCGGCCCTGTATCATATAATCTGTACCTCTGGCATGATGAGTGTAATATAATTATTATAATAAATACTATATTTAATTCCTTTCTACACACTTCCTTATTTCCTCTATTAAATATTTTTTCGTTTGATCCATCCTTAATGCCGTTTGCCATAGTATAACAGCTTCTTCACAATCACCCACGGCCTTTTTAATATATCCGTAATGCTCCAGTAGTTCAGCGTCCCTTATGTTGCCCGATCGAAATATCCTCTGCATCACTTTCTCTGCCTCTTTATACCTGCCTCTTTTATAAAGCACCCATGCATATGTATCCAGATATGTAATATTTTCTTCAATTCTTAAACATTTTTCAATCATGTCTTCAGCTTCCCCCAGTCTAATGTTTTCCACGGCCAGGTAATATGCATAGTTATTCAACACCAGAGCATTTTCCGGTTCTATTTTTAGTGCTTCATCAAACTTCTTTGTTGCTTCCTTAATATTGCCTTTCCTGTATGCAATTTCACCTTCCATTGACAATATCTGAACCAGGTATTGTTCCTCATTATTGACAAGTATCCTTACCTTTCGTAGTTCACCTTCTGCCTCATTATATTTTTCTTTTTCGATCAGGCTGTAGGCATATAATATCTTCGGCAATGGTGCCCTATTAAACAATGTTGCTGCCTTTCCTGCATAGGTATATATCCTTTCAACGTCATTCAGTTCATTTAATCTCAACAATAATTGTTCCCACACATAATATTGTTCTTCATGGTTTTCAACATAATCTGTAAGTGCCTTTATTTCCTCTTCTTTTTTCCCCATCTTCCTATATATCTCGGCCACCATAACAGCTGCTCCGGGATTATCTTTATTTCTTTCCTGCAGTTCCTGGCCTATTTTAACAAGCTCCTCTCCGTAATTTTTGACAACCACACTATCTTCCATTAGTCTGGCTACCAATCCTATTTTATCCTGTGTTGCTGTTTTTTCATTCTTTATTATTTCATCTGTTCTCTGTAATAATTTTTCATATTCATTATTTTTCATTAAGAATTCCATGTAAGAAAAATCCAGAGCCAGATCATATTCATCCTCACTCATAATTTCACCGTATAATCTTTCAGCTTTTTCTTTCTCACCTGTCTCTGAATATATCTTAGCAAGTATTCCTTTCATTCTTAAATTCTCATCATTCTTTTCCAGTTCATCAATTATTAATGCTTCGGCCTCTTCATATTTTCCCAGTTCTAATTTAACGTTTATCAACGCCATTATTATCTGTTCATTCCCTGGATATTTATTATTAAAATCTGTAAATATCTTTTCTGCCTTTTCTTCCTGACCGGTCTGCATATATATATTTCCCAGCCTGTATTTTTCACTTTCATTGTATGGGTCAACCTGTACTGCTTTTTCTATCCATACAGCAGCAGAATCCAATTTTGACTGTTGTATGTATATATTAGCCATATTCATGTGGTACCATTGGTTTTGAGGATCCATTCTTACTGCGCGACTGCCATATTTTATAGCATTTTCCTCATCCCTTCGCATAGCAGCAATAAGGCTTATCTGATAATTTGCCGCATCGCTGTTCGGATTTATTTCTATCGCATCCTCAAATTTATCTATCGCTTCACCTAAATTGCCCAGCATTTTTTGTTTTATTCCTTCAACGTATGTCAGGTCATACAGGGTATAATCTATTTCTCTTTGTGCTTTTTGCTCATCAGTATCACTTACTTTAGTGCCAACCGAACATCCTACCGCGATAAAGGCAATCGAAATATACAATGCCCTTTTAAATTTATTTACTACCTGTATGCCCGAAACCGCCATCTCCTCTTGTTGTTTCTTTAAGTTCATCCACTTCATTCCATTTAACCCTTTCATGTTTAGATACAATCATCTGGCAAATTCTTTCACCATCACTTATTGTATATTTCTTATTCGACAAATTAACAATTATTATACCTATTTCTCCCCGGTAATCAGCATCGATCGTTCCCGGAGTATTCAACACAGATATGCCGCTTTTTAGGGCCATTCCGCTTCTTGGTCTTATTTGCGCCTCGTATCCCTCGGGCAGTTCTACGTACAAACCAGTAGGTATCAAAGAACGCTCCAGTGGCTTTAACGTTATTTCTTTTTCAAGATTTGCCCTTATGTCCATTCCAGCCGATGCATCCGTTGAATAATCCGGCAGTTTGTGTTTTGATTTATTTACGATATTCACAAGCATTTATATTTCCTTTTTAAAAAGTGTACTTATTGCCTTATCCCTGTATTCAGAATATATTGCAAAACCTATAATTACTAAGGTATTAATTCCTAATTCCAATAATAAATTGTTGTAATTAATATGTGATATAATAACTACTATTGCAACAGCTGTTAGCATATATGAAATTATTTTCATTACAGGGTATTCTATCCTGTAATACTTTCTGCTCAGTAAGTATGAACCCGCTATCATCACACCATAGCATGCTATATGAGCCCATGCTGATGCCATATACCCATACACCGGAACAAGCGTTATGTTTATAACTATTGTAACAAGGGCTCCCGCCATTGTAAGATACGCACCATACCGGGTAAGATCTTTCACCTTATACCATATACTTAAATTAACAAAAATTCCAAATAAAAGGTAACCCATGCTTACTATGGGCACTATAGCCAGTCCGCCCCTCAGGTGGCTGCCTGCTATTATATACTTGAATCCAGATATATAAAGATTAATTACCAGGTATAAAATCAGTGTATATATTACGAAGTATTTCATAACATTTGCATACACTTCCCTGGCATCGTTCTTATCAGCCTTTGAAAAGAAATATGGTTCCATTGCATACCTGTACATCTGGATAAACAATGCCATTAAAACAGCTATTTTATAACTTGCACCGTATTCTCCAACAACTTCCAGCGGCTTATCACTATCAACTATCCTCCTCAGTATCATTTTATCCAGGGCATCATTTATTGATCCCCCCAATCCCGATACCAGCAGTGGTGCTGAGTATTTTATCATTTTTGTCCACAGGCTTCTTTCAAATTTTAAATGAACACTCCCAATTTCCTTCAACAGCAAGATAAGCATTGTCAAACTGCCAATTGCATTGGCAAGGAATACGTATCCCACTCCAAAGTCAGGATTATACAAGCTACCCAGGATGGTTTTTCCTTTTTCATTTAATGACGGTTCCACTGACAGGAACAGAAAGACCAGTCCTATTGTTACTGCAACATTAATTATCTTTATTATACTGAATTTAAGTGCTTTTTTTTCTCTCCTCAATTTTGCGAAGGGTATAGCGGTTATTGCATCTGTTGCCAGTATAATCCCGAACAATCTCAAATACATCTTTTTATCCTGATATTTCAAGACATTTGCCACTTCATCAATAAAGAGATTGAAAAACAACAGGAATATTACTGAACTAACCAGTATTGATATCAGTGCCGTACTGAATATCTTGTTACTGTCACTGCTTTTTTGTGCGAACCTGAAAAAAGCAGTTTCCATGCCATAGGTAAGAACAATAAGCATGAAAATCATATAGGCATATAGCTCTGTTATTATACCATACTCAGCTTTATTGAATATCCAGGTGTAAAAAGGTGTCAGTACTGCATAATTAAGGAAGCGGGGTACTATGGTACCGAGTCCGTATACTAAAGTCTGCCCTGCAAGTTTATTTATATCTTTCACCTGAAGATGTATCGCGATATCCCTGCAAAGATAGTATCTTATTAATCAAGCCCCGATTTATTAAATAAAATATAGCCGAAATTAACGAAGAGGAATAATTTTTTTCTCTCATCACTGTAATAATTTAAACCGGCCGATACAGGGCCAACCGGTGTATGGTAAACGAGGCTCATACTGCCTATTTTATTTAATTTGCTGTAATATTCACCATATTCTACTCCGTTCTCTGTCCTTTCTATTTCTCTAGTTGGCGCCAACAGGTATACTCCGGCCATCAATTTCAGGTTTGTTGAAAAGTTATAAACCGGCATTAAGCCTCCTCCTGCATAGGAATTTGCCCTTAGCGAATAACCAAAAAGCGCCTGGCTTGTTGGTGTAGGTTCAAATTTATAGGCATCTATCATTGTGGCCGTATAATTATTGCTTAATCCTTTATTGCTCAACACAATGTCTACAAGCGCTCCCAGGCTTATCCTCCTTGATATTTTATAAAAGCTCTGGCTCCTGAACTTAAATGCCAGCCAGCTTCTTCTCTGGTTAAAAATATCCTGTGTGCTTAAAGTATCTGTTGCGCCCTCTTTGAATCTTTCAAAGCCCAGGTTATAATAAAGCCCTGCATAAATATAATTACCTTCAGTTGCATATTGCTTACGATTAAGTGTATTTAACTCATAGAATACTTTTGCGGTACCGTAAAAATAGCTTGTTTGATCCTGCTCATCCTGTGGCTCAAACTCAATGCTCCTGTAGTATTTATCATTTATCCAGCTGAAATTAATACCTGCTTTTATTGACGAATTATTACTCACCGGAGCGCCGAAGGATGTTCGCAGATTAGTTTCCCTTCTTATAATGTATGAGGGAACGGTTGATTCAAATAATGATGTTATTTCGCTGGTAAAATAATTCCTGCTGTATCCTGTAAGATTAAGATCTATCAGTAACAATCTTTTCTGTGGAACAGAAATACGGTGTGCAAGACTGAACGAGGAATAATTTCTTCCGAAATAAAGGTTACCACTAAACCTGTTATAAATGTCGCTTAACGTGTAGTAATCAAAGCCAATGAAGGCCTGATTATAAAGAGTCATGCTGAGTAATCCGCCGGCTTCCAGTTCATAAGATCCTTTAAGTTCTATATCCAGGTGCAGGTCGAAGGCTTTAGCACTTGAATCATACCGTGCTTCGGGATACGCACTCTTTATATTCTCCTCTGCAACCAGCCTGAAGTACTCTTCCTTCAATTCTTTAATATTAATTAATTCTTCCTTATGAGATATAAGATTAATTATATAGGACTTCTGCCTTTCGTTAACGCCTTCTATTTTAACATCCCGGAATACGCGCTCCGGTATTTTTTCCCTGAATTTTCTCCTTTTTTGCTCCAGCTCTTCAGCTGTTTCCTTATCTGTTTTATTTCTGAAATTCTTAATTTGTTTTTTGGTATTTCTGTAACCTTTGGCGATTATGCTATCAGCCCCCTCAAAATCAAGCAAGCTGACATTTTCAAAGTTAATGTCTATTACATAGCCCAGGCTGTCGGGTATATTATAATCCGTTGGCCGCATTATCATGTTTTCAAGCTGTAGTATAATATCATGCCTGTCGGGGCGCTCCGCAATATTAACAACCTTGCTCCCGATAATGAAATCAGGCTGGAAATCCTCAACCAGGATATCATAAGGGAAATTATTGAAGATACCTCCGTCAAACAGCAAGATACTGTCTTCAACATACGGTTCAAAGTACAAAGGATATGCCATTGATGCTCTTATGGCATTTCCCAGGTTTCCTTTACGGAATATAACTTCTTCTTTTTTATAAATATCCGAAGCCACACACCTGAAAGGTATCATCAGGCTGTCAAAATTATTTTTTGCTGCTGCCGTTTCCCCGCATGTAAGCTGCATTATCGAAAAATCTATAACTGCAGATTGAATCAGGTGTGATGGCAGTTTTGCCTCAGGTTTCTCTTCTTCAAACTTCAGATCAACATTGATCATTGCTGAATTTGGCTCGTTATTCTTATATGTAAACTGCAGTTCTTTGTCTATTGTCCCTCTGGACCATTTCAGGAACTCATCTGAAGTAACAAGGTTCTTCATTTCTTCTGTTGTATAACCCATTGAATACAGGGCTGCTATGACTGCTCCCATTGAAGCACCGGATATATAATCGATCCTTATCCCTTCTTCTTCAAGTGCCTTGATTACACCTATATGTGCCAGACCTTTCGCTCCCCCGCCGCTTAAAACCAGTCCTGTTCTCTGTGCAGGAGACATAGCCGTACTTAGCAACAAAAAAATAAGCTTTAATATCAGAACATATTTAACCTGCCTGTTCACAATGTTTTATAATTATTAAAGATTTTAATTAACAACATTTATATTTGTGTTTTATCTGGGAATAAGAATTACCAAAATTACTAAGATTTATAAAATTACATGACATGATAAGGCATTATTCAATCACTTTGTTTGCAGCACTTTTTTTAACGATATTCCTTTTTTCCTGCTCTGATTCCGGGAAAGAAAAAACCTATTTCGTAAAGCTTGAGACAACGGAAGGTATTATCAAGGTCAGGCTGTATAACAACACACCCCAGCATCGTGATAACTTCATCAAACTTGTTAAAAGCGATTATTATGATAACATAAAGTTCCACAGGGTCATTGAAGATTTTATGATACAGGCCGGCGATTACAGAACCCGTCCTGACCTTGCATCAGATACCACCGGTTTATATGATTATACCATACCTGCTGAAATAGTAGATACAAATTTTCACAAAAGGGGAGCCCTGGCTGCAGCCAGGACCGGTGACAGGTTCAATCCCGAAAGAAGATCGTCCGGAACACAGTTTTATATAGTGCAGGGCAGAAAGTATAATGACCAGGTAACGGAAGAAGGAGATACGATCACGTCTGAAATGCTAATAGCGCAAATTGAAAACCGTATTAATTCATCCTTAAAACAAAATATTTTCTACAGGCATTTACAGGCTGAGAGGCAAAAGTCTCAATCATCCAAAGACGGGAGAAGCGACGCAGAGATACAGGAGGCCGCTACCGTCCTCACATATGAAGATCTCGAAAATTTTGAACCCTTAAGCATCCCTGCCGATCATATCGATGTATACCGGAAAGAAGGTGGCACTCCTCATCTGGATATGCAGTATACTGTTTTTGGTGAGGTAGTTGAGGGAATGGATGTGGTCGATAAAATTGCAGGAGTACAAACTGATAATACCGATAAGCCCATAGACGATGTTATAATTACTGAAGCAAGGGTCGTAAGAAAGTAATTTTATGTTCGAAAAGATTGAAAAAATACAAAAAGCAATAAGGGATTTCCATTCCGATGATACCGGCAAAATAGAGGAATTCAGAATTAAATACCTCAGCAAGAAAGGCCTTATACCTTCTCTTTTTCAGGATTTTAAATCTGTACCCCCGGATAAGAAAAGCATGTATGGCAAGCTTATTAATGATCTTAAGGATGAGGCAACAGAAAAAGTGAACATGTTAAAATCCAGGGTAGGCGAGAAGCCTGCAGAAGGTACTTTCAATGACCTCACCCGCCCGGCTTTAAATATGTTCATGGGTGCACGGCATCCTCTGTCAATCGTAAGAAATGAAATAATTGAGATTTTCCAGCGGCTCGGTTTTACTATTTCTGAAGGCCCCCAGATCGAGGATGATGATCATAACTTCGGTAAGTTGAATTTTCCACCTGAGCATCCTGCGCGGGATATGCAGGACACCTTCTTTATAAAAAGAAAATCTGAATACGATAGCGATCCCGGCGATATTCTTTTACGCACACATACTTCATCCGTACAGGTGAGGGTTATGGAAAATGAAGATCCGCCCATAAGAACCATATCTCCCGGCAGGGTTTTCCGTAATGAATCCATATCGGCCAGGGCTCATTGTATTTTTCACCAGGTTGAGGGCTTATATATTGATGAAAATGTATCTTTTGCCGATCTTAAACAGACCCTCTTTTATTTTGCTGTGGAAATGTTTGGTAAAAATACCAGGATAAGGCTCAGGCCTTCTTATTTCCCTTTTACGGAACCTTCTGCTGAAATGGATATAAGCTGTACCATATGTGGCGGAAAGGGCTGTAATGTCTGCAAATACACCGGATGGCTTGAAATTCTTGGATGTGGCATGGTCGATCCCGATGTTCTTGAATACTGTGGTATCGACAATAAAAAATACACCGGCTTCGCTTTCGGCATGGGAGTGGAAAGAGCGGCCATGCTCAAATACCAGGTAAATGACCTGAGACTTTACTTTGAAAATGATATCAGGTTCCTGCACCATTTCAGGTCAGCTTTTTAATGTATTAATTTAATTACCGAAGCCCGTCACGAGTCAGAGACTCGCGCCAGCGAAAAGGGCATTTCCTTTATTCCTCATAGATAATCTCGTGTGTTACTTCCATGCTGGCGCTGGCCCTGTAAGCATAAGTCACTCCGCAGTACTTATCCTGTGAAAGTTCAACTGCTCTTTCCACCTTGCTCCTGTCAAGGTTTTTCCCCTTAATAATGTAGGTTATATGCATTTTCTCAAAATGTTTGGGGTGTTCCTCGGTCATTACTCCCTTCACCTTTACTTCCATACCTTCATAAGGCAGCTTCATCTTTTTCATGATTGAGGCAACGTCCATCCCCGTACATCCACCAAGGGCAACAAGCATAAGGTTCTTTGGTTGCGGACCGCGGTTCTTGCCACCAAATTTCTCATCAGAATCTATTTTAAAATTTTGACCATCAAGTTCTACGTTAAAACACAAATCTTCTTCAAGTTGCAGTTTTGTTGATTTTTCCATTTTTTAAAACATACATTTACAAAATATCCGCAAAAGTAATTAATATTATCAAACCTTATTGCCATCTTTGTGTTATATAATACAGAAATGAAACAAAAGGAGATTTACATACCTTTTTGCGATAAATGTGCAATTTATAGCAGTTCTGTATTCAGACATCTCTCGAAAGATCAAATAGAAATACTCAATTTTGAAAAAGATTTCAGACAGTATAAGAGGGGAGATGTGCTTTATGTTGAAGGCAGCAGGATAAGTGGTTTTTATTGCATCAACAAAGGAATTATCAAGGTTTTTAAAACCGGTATCGACGGTAAAGAACAAATAATACGTTTTGCAAAAGCCGGTGATATTATTTCTTACCGCTCTGTATTAAGCAACGAGCCCGCATGCACTTCGGCCAAAGTTATAGAAGACGCCAGGGTTTGCTTCATTCCTTCACACATACTTATCGACTTTGTGAAAGACAATCCCCTTTTTGCAATGGAGGTAATGAAGCTTACCTGCCATGAGCTGGGTGAGGCAAATGAATATATAACTGACATAGCACAGAAAACAGTAAGGGAAAGACTTGCAGAAGTACTTCTTCACCTTATTAATGATTTCGGTCTTGATTCGGATAATTACCTCCAGATTACCCTTACCAGGGAAGAACTTGCCAATATAGTAGGTACTGCTACCGAGTCTGTAATCAGGCTCTTAAGTGAATTTAAGTCAGACAGGTATATAGAATTGAACGGCAGGAAAATAAAGATACTGGACAGAAAGTCACTTGAAAAAATAAGCAATGTCTTCAATTAAAAGACATGTTATTTTTTAGTTATTAATTTTCTAAAGTCGTATTTAATATAATATAAAGCAATAATCCCACTATAAGCAAACCTAAACTCCAGATGAGGAGAGTATTACTTTCCATGCCTTTGAATTCAGAATAAGCAAGGACAACTACTCCGACCAGAACAAATAATAATCCGAATCTTTTCAAGAAAACTTTCATAACCAAGATTTTAAATAATAACTTTTATCCAAAAAAGTTATCAAATATAATTATTACACTAAACATTGCAAAATTAAAATAATAATCCGCCTTCACCCAATTTTTGCTTACCGAGGTGCCTGTAAGCCAGTTCTGTTACCTCACGGCCCCTGGGCGTTCTTTTAATATAACCCTCTTTTATCAAAAACGGTTCATATACCTCTTCAATGGTTCCGCTTTCTTCACTTACAGCGGTTGATATTGTATTAATGCCAACCGGTCCTCCCCCAAATTTTTCTATTATTACACTCAATATTTTATTATCCATCTCATCCAGCCCGTGGTTATCAATATTAAGTGCTTCAAGTGAATATTTTGTAATGTTTATATTTATTTGCCCGTCGCCTTTTACCTGTGCAAAATCCCGTACTCTTCTTAATAATGCATTTGCAATTCTTGGTGTTCCCCTGCTTCTTGAAGCTATTTCTGCAGCTGCATTGTCTTTTACGTCAACATTCAGTATTCCGGCTGATCTTTTCACTATGCCGCATAAAATATTCGCATCATAATATTCCAGGTGCATTTTTATGCCAAAGCGAGCCCTTAACGGGCTTGTAAGCAGTCCCGAACGTGTTGTCGCTCCTATAAGTGTAAAAGGATTAAGATTAAGCTGCACTGACCTTGCACTCGGCCCTTTGTCTATCATGATATCTATATGATAGTCCTCCATTGCCGAATAAAGGTATTCTTCTACCACAGGGCTAAGCCTGTGTATTTCATCGATAAACAACACATCTCCTTCTTCCAGCCCCGTAAGCAATCCTGCCAGATCCCCCGGTTTATCAAGAACCGGCCCGGAGCTTATCTTCATTCCAACATCCAGTTCATTGGCTATAATATGTGCCAGTGTTGTTTTTCCCAGGCCCGGCGGTCCATCCAGGAGCACATGATCCAATGCTTCTGATCTTTGAGCTGCTGCTTTAACAAATACCTTAAGATTATCAATTATCCGCGTCTGTCCTTTGAAGTCTCTGAAAAACAACGGTCTCAGTTTCTTCTCTATCTCCTGTTCTGCAGGACTTATTGATTCCTTTTTTAAATTGAATTCTTCTCCCATTTACAGGGTTATTTTATAATTATTACATCCGGTTTCGGCAGGTTAATCTTTATGCCATTTATTCTTGTTTCAATGTCATTCTTATAAGTTATCGTCATTTCCAGTATACCCTCTTCGTCATATTTTTTCCATGTCCTGTGCCTCAAGCCCATATCGTAGTATTGCTCTTCTTTTATTCTTCCATTGTCGTAATAGTGAAAATGATATCCGTCAGGATTATCCTGTATGTATCTTCCCCTGTAAAGGAGATTACCCTCATCATCATAATATCTCCACATTCCATCCCTTAATCCTATGATATAATTGCCTTCTTCCCTGTGATCGCCGATGGTTATTTTCCAGTTACCGTTCCTCTCCCCATCAAGGTATTGTCCCTCGCTTATTATTTCTCCGTCCCTTGAATACTCAACGAATTTACCATCCCTGTTTCCCTGGTAATATTCTTCTTCTCTCAATATCGACCCATCAGGATAATACCAATTCCATAAGTCTTCCGGTCTTCCATTCCTGTAATTACCTGTTTGAATAATATTACCTTCCTCATCATAAAACGTCCAATTTCCCGTCCTCCTGTTATTGTCATATGCACCTTTTTCCCTGATCTTTCCGTTTTCAAAGAAATTTTTCCACTCACCGTTTCTTCTTCCTTCTTCAGTGACAATTCCTTCTGAAACTTTTATTCCCTGGTCATTATATATAACAGAAGACTTTACTGTTCCGTCCGGCTTATGTTCCCTGTGTATTCCGACAGGTATTCCTGATTTATATGGGCCGCTGAAGATAAGATTACCATCAGAATCATATCTGTTCTGTATCTCTATTTCCGGGTTGCCTTCTACATTTCCTTCTACTATTTTACCATTATCATAAAGCATTGTCACAGTAAGTATGCCATTCTGGTTATATTCTTTATAATAACCATGCAGCATACCGTTCCTGTATGTCATTTCTTTCTTTATATTTCCATTGTCATAGAATTCTTTCCATGGACCCTGCTTTATGCCTTCAGAATCTTTCCTGTTTATCCTTTCCCTGCTTATCATAAAATCGTTATTATACTCATAAAGGGTAATAACCTTACCTTCTTCGTTATATTCCTTTGATAAACCCTGCTTTTTACCATCAAGATATGGTATTGTCTGTTTCACTGATCCATCTGGGTAATATATATAAACCGTTCCCTGTCTTTTATCGGAGGCGTACAATTCCTTTGACCATACATATAAGCCGTAACTCCTGTCTCTTTTATATTTCAGGTAATAACCGCTTTTTTTACCATACAGGTAATCTATCTTTTCAAGGGTATCACCTGTTTGGGAATAGAACACCCATATACTGTCAAGTAAATGATTTCTTCTTTTACCTTCGGATTTAATTACACCTGTAACATAATAACTTTTCCAATAACCATCAAGCTTACCGTCCTTAATATAACCTTCACTTGAAACAGTACCATTGGGATACCTGAAAACATGATACCCGTCTTCAAGCTTCACATCCTGTCCGTGTAAAACAGAAGAAAGTGCAATAATAAATAACGATATGAATATATGTTTTGTCATACTTTCTTTATATACCTAATCGATCTGATATATCAAGCATTCTCCTTATTGGTTTCCGCGCTTTTTCCATAAGCTCCTTATTCATTAACAGTTCCGGCTCTTCATATTTCAGTGTAAGATATATCTTTTTCATTGTAATCATTTTCATAAAATCACATTCGCTGCAAGCGTTTGGTATTTCTTGTGATGGAGCAGGAATAAATATCTTATCGGGCCTTACCTTTTGCATCTGGTGTATTATTCCGGGATCAGTACCAACGATATACTTTTTTGAATCATCATCCTTAATATATTTAAGCATATTGCCTGTTGAACCGATAAAGTCTGCAGCTTTCCTTACAGGTAATTCACACTCGGGATGTACAATAATACTGGCATCGGGTTCTTTATTCTTTAGTTTCATAATTGCATCCAGTGAAAACTTTACATGGACATGACATGCTCCCTGCCAAACAATCATATCCCTGTCAACTCTTTCTTTCACATAATTACCCAGATTCCTGTCAGGAGCAAAAATCAATTTCTCATCCTCGGGAAGTGATTTTACAATTTTATAAGCATTGCTCGAAGTACATATAATATCGGATAAGGCTTTTATCTCAGCTGATGAGTTAATATAGGTAATGACGGTACGCCCCGGATTTTCTTTAAGAAATTTTTTAAATTCCTCCGGTGGGCATGTTTCCGATAATGAGCAATCAGCATTCAGATCAGGTAAAAGAACCTTTGATCCGGGCGATAATATCTTTGCAGTTTCAGCCATGAATTTAACCCCTGCAAACAGTATTATATCAGCGTCACTATCAGCTGCTTTTCTGGATAAATCAAGGCTGTCACCAACATGATCAGCAATGTCCTGTATATCCCCGGTTTGATAATAATGAGCCAGGATCATTGCATTTTTTTCCCTTCTCATTTTATCGATCTCAGATATTATATCTGTTTCCGGGGTAATGTCTGCTTCTATATATCCTTTTTTTAGAATGTCAGATCTTTTGAACATAATACCATGTTAATTAAATAAATGATTTTCTATATATGGTAATAATAATAGTCTGTTAATACTGTTTAAACAAAATACAGAAATATCTTGTAAATACTGATATTAATAAAGGGAAAACACCTTTTCAACAATCCAAAAATTATACCGTTTTTGATTTACAGATTATTATATATTTTACCAACAATTGTTCATACAAAGATACTGATAAAATAAAGTAACAAAGCTAATGTATTTTGTTGTTTAATAAAGGTTGAAATTTTGCTTTTAAAAAATAGTAAAAAAGGCAATTAATTAATGTTTTTTTCAAAGGGTACCCAAAAGGGGATTTTTGTAATAATTATAAGACAACAGTCAACATATTTTAACAAAATAGTGAACAATGTGTTTAATAATAGTGCAACAGGAGAATCTTAATTGTCATTAAAAAAGTGGTTGAGGAAATTATTATAAAAAAAAGACAGAGAAGTATTAATATGTTTATTTTGTTGGTATCTTTAAGGTTATTATAACAGATATTAAGATGAAGAAGAAAATATCACTGGCAGCTGACCATGCGGGTTATCATATAAAGGAAAAAATAAAAAAACACCTTATTGAATCAGGTTATGAAGTAAAAGATTTTGGTTGTTTTTCTGAAGATAGTGTTGATTACCCTGATTATGGTCATAGGCTTGCCAATGCTGTTGTATCAGGTGAAATGGATACAGGATTTACTGTATGCGGAAGCGGTAATGGAATGAGTATGACTGTTAACAAGTACCAGGGAATAAGATCAGCCTTATGCTGGAATGAAGAGATAAGCCGTTTGGCAAGGGCACATAATAATGCAAATATTTGTTCATTGCCGGGAAGGTTTATATCTGAAGCTGAAGCAATATTGATTGTTAAAACATTTTTAAACACTGAATTTGACGGAGGCAGGCATAAGCGGAGAATAGATAAAATACCTCTTAAACAGATTTGAAATGCTATCAATTACCAGTAAATATGGAATAAGGGCAACAGTGTATATTGCCGGAAAAAGTAAGAAAGGAGAGAAGATAGGAATTAAAAAAATTTCAGAGGATCTTGATCTTCCAATGCCTTTCCTTGCCAAAATACTTCAACAATTGGTAAAAAAGAAGATTCTTGTATCATCAAAGGGACCACACGGTGGATTTTGTATTGCACGTGAACCTAAAGACATATATCTGATCGAAGTGGTTAAGGCTATTGACGGTGAAGATGTTTTTCACAGGTGTGTCTTGTATAATGAAAACTGTGCGAGCTTTGAGAAAAACAGAACACCCTGTATTCTTCATGTTGATTATGTAAAAGCAAGGGATAAGATCGAGAAACTTTTTAAGACCAAAACAGTACAAAATCTTGTGAATGTAGCACGTAAATCTGGTTAACATTATTAAAAATCACTATGGCCGGCTTATACATACATATCCCATTATGTAAGAAGAAATGTCATTACTGTGACTTTTATAAAACAGTGGACACTGATATGGCTGAACGCTTTCTTGCTGCACTGGGGAAAGAAATATTATTGCAAAGAGATTACCTTGACCAGGATAGTGTTGAAACAATATATTTAGGGGGGGGCACGCCGTCTGTCCTTTCAGCAAAGCAAGTTGAGAGTATACTGGGACAGCTGCATGAAGTTTTTGATGTTAGCAGCAATGCTGAAATCACTATTGAAGCAAACCCTGATGATATAAACAAAACTTATGTCAGGGATTTAAAGAAAACAGGGATAAACAGGATCAGTGTCGGCATACAATCATGGGACGACAGGGTGCTGCAATTCCTGAACAGAAGACATACCTCTGAAGAAGCAGAAAAAGCACTGTCCAGCATACTTAATTCTGGAATAGAAAATATCTCTGCTGACCTTATTTATGGTATACCAGGAATGACTATAAAGCAATGGACGGAAAGCCTGCGAAAGACTCTGAATTTTGATATTAAGCATCTATCAGCATATCATCTCACTATTGAGCCTCATACAGTATTTGGTAAAATGAAGGAGTCTGGTGAAATACAAGAAATTGATGAGGGGGAGAGTGAAAATCAATACCGTGTTTTAACCAGGCTTTGTAAAAAACACGGCTATATCCATTATGAGATATCAAATTTCTGTAAAGATGGTTATTTTTCTAAGCATAACACAAATTACTGGAAGCAGAAACCATATCTGGGGCTTGGGCCATCAGCTCATTCTTATAATGGCGATTCGAGGCAATGGAATATATCTGACCTTGACGAATATGTAAGGTCAATAGAAAATGAGGAGCTACCCTGCACCATTGAAATATTAACTACGAGAGATTGCTACAACGAGTATGTGATGACCTCACTGCGTACAATGTGGGGAATAAATCTTGACTTCATTGAAGAGAATATTAACAAGGAATCACGCGATTACCTTAATAATCTGGCGACAAGACTTGTTAAATACGGAATGATGGAAAAAAATGCCAATCAACTTACCCTTACCGATCAGGGAAGGATGATATCAGATAATATCATTTCTGAACTGATGATGACTTAGCGGCGGCTTTCAAGCATAAAACTGCTCGATCCTATATTATGTCCCTCCAGGTAAAGGTCTATAGTATATTTTCCTTTAATAAAATCACCGTTATTATCTACGAAGATGCTCATTTCGACATCTTTATTGAGGTATTCAACGGTACGGTTTTCGGTATATATCATCCTTTCTCCATTGACCTCAAAAAGGTTATCCGGTGAATTGGTTATTACCAGGCCGTCGGGTCGTGTAAGCCTCATATAAACCGTTTTCTTACCGGCTTCAACAATTGGGTTTTCATTCAGGATAAAAGCAACTTCAAGCTTTTCGAAGCGTTCCAGCCTGTCTGTTTCCTTTCGTTTCTTGTTAAGAGGCATTGGATTGATTTCCCGTGCTTTAATTACCGATGCAACCTCCACTTTTGAAGTAAGTTCATTCTTTTCCTCTGAAAGCTCTACATTTGTTTGCTCTACCTGCCTCATCTGTTGTTTTATTTCAGTGTTTTCGGCAATAAGAAGCTGGTTCCTTGTGTTAAGCGAGTCGATCTGGACAATATAACTTTTCATTATCTCGCGCATGGTTGTAATCTCTTTCCTGTAAGTTCTTATGGTCTGTACATTGGATGCGTTTATTGCCAGTAAGCGCTCAATCTTTTTCTGTTCTTCTTCAAGTTTGGCATTAAGGGTATCATTATTGGTTTTTAATGTGTCATATCCATGCTTTAACATGATAAGCTCATTGGTAAGCGAATCCTTTTGTTCTGTGAGCAAGTTTTCCATTTCAACCATGTTATTACGCTGAATGAAATACAATATTACCATGGCAGCCAACACCGTACCAAGCACTCCGGCTGTAACAGATAATATAATCCTTGTTTTACTCCGCTTCTGACCGGCGTTTTCCTGTTCAATTATATTTTGATCGTTTTCCATCTTCCTGTGTTAATTTGTTTAAGCGCACAAATTTACAAATTTAATGGGATTATAGATTAATGGAATGATGGAATTATCACCCTCGCTTATCCGTTAGTTCATAAAAAATTCATAACAAATTTATTTTTTAAAATATAATAAGCATTTCATTGCCTATTTTATCGACCGCATAGAAATACAAAATAATAGTGCTATGAGTGGTTTTTACGGGGCGATTTCAAAGGAAGATACCGTGAAGGATGTTTTTTACGGTACTGACTATAATTCACATCTCGGGACAAAAAGAGCAGGTATGGTCTTTTATAATCCGGAAGATGGTTTCCGGAGATCGATACATAGCCTGGAGAACTCATACTTCAGGACCAAATTTGAAGATGACCTGGATAAATTCAGCGGTCACCAGGGAATAGGGATAATAAGTGATACCGATCCGCAGCCGATAATGTTCAATTCCCATCTTGGTCGTTTTGCCATTGCAACTGTTTGCCACATGGTTAATATTAATGAACTGGAGCAATATTTCCTTAAAAACAAGAATCATTTTACTGAAAATTTTGAAGGAAATGTTAATCCAACCGAGGTAGTGGCCAACCTGATCTGCGAAGAGAATGATTTTGTCGGGGGAATAGAGAACGTTTATGATAAAGTTAAAGGTTCATGTTCCCTCATTATTCTTACTGATGACAGGATTATTGCCGCGCGTGATAAACTGGGTCGCACCCCTGTCCATATAGGTAAAAAGGACAATGCCTATGCTGTCGCTTCTGAAACAACATGTTTTCCGAATACAGGATATGATGGGGATTATTCCCTTGGCCCGGGTGAAATAGTTGAAATCACGGCCGAGGGTTACAGGACTATAAGAAAGAAAGGGGAGAAGATGCAGATATGCGCTTTTCATTGGGTTTATTATGGTTATCCGTCTTCTTACTACGAAGGCATTAATGTCGAGGAGTGCAGGTATCGCTGTGGAGCTGCACTCGCCCGGCGCGATAATGTTGAGGCTGATCTGGTCGCGGGCATCCCGGATTCGGGGGTGGGACATGCTATTGGTTATGCCAACGAAAGGAAGGTACCATATTCACGCCCTTATTCCAAATATACACCTACATGGCCACGGAGCTTCATGCCTCAGAGCCAGAAAATGAGGGACCTTGTTGCGAAAATGAAACTGATACCCGTGAAATCACTCATCGAGGGTAAAAGATTGATATTATGTGATGATTCAATTGTCAGGGGTACACAGTTAAAAAATCTTACCATGGACCTTAGGAAGGCAGGGGCCAGGGAAGTACATATACGGATAGCATGTCCGCCGCTTGCTTTCCCGTGTAATTTCCTTAATTTCTCACAATCACGGTCTACTCTTGAACTGGCCACTCGGAAAGCAATAAAACAGCTTGAGGGTTCTGAAAAGCACCTGACCGAGTACGCCGACCCCGGCTCAGACAAATACAGGGCAATGGTAAACCGGATAGCAAAGAATATGGGAATGGACTCCTTGCTTTACCAGGATCTCAACGATCTTGTGGAGTCCATTGGTCTTCCTAAAGAAAAGCTGTGCACACATTGCTGGGATGGAAGCAGTTATTATTAGTGGTTTAGTTTTTTCTGCCTGTGAGTAGTTTTCTGCTTACCTCCCTGGTCACCCTGGGCGCCAGCGCGTCTTTATAACTTTCAATAAATTCTTTTACATCCAGGGGGTATCGTTTTGACAATTCCCGCAGGGCCCATGACATTGCTTTTACTACCATATCATCCCTGTCGGATACCAGCATTTTGCATATCATCAGAGTACGAGCAACATCACCTTCCCCTTTCTGGGACTTGAGATTAAGCCCCACGGTTGAAACAAGCGCTATACGGCGCCACCATTTATCCTGACTTGAAGCCCATTCTTTAACTGTATTATTATTGATACACTTAAGCCTCCATGCCGGGCCGCTGATCTGTGTACCGAATGAATCCGTGGAGCCCCAGTTATCCATATATGTTCCCAATACCAGGAGATCATTGAGAACCAGTTGTTTAATTATCCTGTATTTTTTATTAAGCAAGCCAAAAGAAACCTGTTGTACTTCAAAAATACCTGCCAGAGCCATCTCTTTGCAAAGACGTATAATTTGTTCCGGATCCTCCCTTGAGGTGTCGTTCCTGATGATCCTGGTTACGGTTTTCAAGTCGTCTGATTTTACTCCCAGAACCTTCATGGAGGTGGGGTAATACCAATCAGCAAGCTCCTGCCTCGATTTATCAGAAAATCCTTCAAGCAAAGAGATTGCCTTATTAATAACCTGCCCTGTGTTAAGCATACCGTTGTGGAATTTTAAATGTGTAAGTTACTAATAATTCCCTGACTGGTGGCAGTCAGGCATCATCCCAATATTCCATCATTGACTCACCCCGCTGGCGCGGTTCTCCAGAACTGTGCCACGGGGATTCGCGAGCTCGCAGGACTCGCTTGCTTTCAGCAAACTCGTCCTCCTCGGTTCCAATATTCCATCATTCCATTATTCCATTATTCCATTTCTTTTTATCTTTAAAATTAATTATGGGCCTACTACTGACATATCTGGCAATAGCACTGTTTTTCTCCTTTATGTGCTCAATTCTGGAAGCTTCCTTACTAAGCACAACTCCACTTTTTCTTAACATTAAGATCAAAGAAGGTAAGAAATATGCGCGTTACCTGAGCCAGTATAAAAGGAACATTGACCTGCCCCTGTCGGCCATCCTGACACTGAACACTTTTGCACATACCATAGGAGCCGCCGGTGTCGGATCACAGGCACAAAAGATATGGGGTGATGAGTACCTAACCCTGACGTCGGTGGTCCTTACATTGATCATACTCATTGCCTCGGAAATAATACCCAAGACACTTGGTGCTACATACTGGAAAAGCCTCGGTAAGTTCACGGTAATCACGTTAAGGATAATGATATATTCACCACTGTATCCCTTCATAATACTCACGAATTTCATTACCAAAAAACTGTGTAAAGACCAGACCAAACACCCGCTTATAAGCAGTACAGAGTTCAGGGCTATTGCTGACAGTGTTATTGAAGAAGGCATTATTGATGAAGATGAATCGCAGCTATTACAGAACCTGATGAAATTCAGGCATATAAAGGTAAAAAGCATTATGACCCCACATGTAGTTGTAGTGGCTGCTGAAGAAAATATCCCAATAAAAAAGTTCTATGAGGACCATGAAGAAATACCCTTTTCCAGGATTCCTGTCTACAGGCATGAGCTAAACGAATTTACCGGTTTCGTGCTGAAAGATGAGCTTATGGAAATGATAATTGATAATAAGGGCGATCAGCCTCTTAAGTCAATATCACGACCGATAAAAATAGTCAACGAAGAGATGCCGATCATTAAGCTTTTCTATAAGCTGATTGATCTGAAGGCACACATCGCAATGGTGGTTGATGAATATGGTACGGTAAGCGGACTCGTAACAATGGAAGATGTATTTGAAACACTGATAGGTCTCGAGATAGTCGATGAAATGGATAATGTGGAAGATATGCAGGTACTGGCACGGAAGAACTGGGAAGAAAGAGCCAGGAAACTGGGACTGATAAAATAAATATTAACTATTATTTATTAATGACGATCTTGAAAACTGGGAACAATTAAACATTAAATGAAAGTATTCAAACCCTGGTTCTTCCAGGGATCAACAAGGAGTAGAAACTATTTTGAAGGCTGGTATTTCAAGCATGTTTCTGCCGACAAAAAGCAAGTATATGCCATTATTCCTGGTATCTCACTGTCTGAAAATGACAGCCATTCTTTCATACAGGTTCTTAACGGTTTAACGGGTGAGGCATTTTATTACAGGTTTCCAGTAAGTGGCTTTAAGGCCTCTAAAAAGATTTTATCAGTTGAAGTTGACAGATCATCATTCTTCTCCCGGGGTTTGAGGCTGGATCTTGATGACAACAATAAAAAGATTAGCGGGGAACTTACTTATGGTTCTTTTAATGCTTACCCTTCAACCTTAACCAGGCCAGGGATTATGGGCTGGTATTCATTTGTTCCTTTCATGGAATGCAAACACGGTATAGTCTCAACAGGTCACTCTCTTGACGGAAAGATTGAAGTAGAGGGGAAAAGCATCGATTTTGACAAAGGAAGAGCTTATATTGAAAAAGACTGGGGAAAATCATTCCCCGAATCGTGGATATGGCTTCATTGCAACACATTCAAATCAACTGATGCCTCATTCACTTTTTCCGTTGCAAA
The DNA here is from genome assembly GCA_034659275.1 of Bacteroidota bacterium. Lineage (GTDB taxonomy): Bacteria > Bacteroidota > Bacteroidia > Bacteroidales > VadinHA17 > UBA9300. Next base: position 41,901 of record JAYEGY010000095.1, read on the forward strand.
AATACCATGGGTGGGAAGTTTTTTTATAGGCTTCATTTCCTACCTCCGTTTCGGCACTCATTTCTATAATTTTTCCAACTGGTCGAAGGCTGTAATTGAGTCACTTACCTACATTGATAACACCTTGAAAATAATACTGGTGAATAAAAAACACAAGCTGCTTGTAAGAGCTGTTAATAATATGCCTGGCAATCTGAGGGCCCCGGTCATGGGCTCAATGACACGAATCATAAAAGAAACCGTTGATGCAAGTATTAAATTGAGATTGGCAGATACGGCAGGTAATATTCTTTTTGAAGATGAAGGAATGCGGGGCGGTATGGAGTTAATTGATAAAATGCTTGATTATTTTAAATAAATAAGAGTGAGATCAAACATTCAAACGATCAAACTAATCAAACTGTTGATCCAGCTTGTTGAATTATTCTCCGGACCTATTAATATCCCGATTCAACAATTTAACACTTCAACAATTCAAGTATATACCTTAAAATGATTAAATTTGAGCCGTAAGAAATTATTAAAAAAGGCATAATAAAATGAAAAAGACAATACGATTTTCTCTTTATATTATAATGGCAGCTATGCTAATTAGCCTCAGCAGCTGTCAGAAGGATCGTTTAACGCTTCTGACCGATGGCGTGTGGAAATTTGAAAACATAACTACCCATAACGAAGATGAAGCAATAAAAACTATTGTTGCAGGCTTTAAGGCTGTATATACTGATGGGACGATGCAGTTTTTCAGTGACAGGACCTATATCAAAGAGTATCCCCTTATTGATGATGAAACGGGCACCTGGGAACTGGTGGGGGAATCGCAGCTGGTCTTCACTCCTGATGGAGGTGTGGTGCAAACCGCCTCTATTGATGAAATAAGTAAAAAGGAGCTGGTATATATCGAAACATTTCTTGATCAGAATCAAAACCCCTTCAACACAACAACCACCTGGGTAAAATAATTATTCAAGCGGTCTGTTGTTTGAATGATCACGGAGCTATCCCTGTATCAGGCGTTTTGTTTTTTACGGAACGAAGTGGGTATAAAGGTAAAATTCTTGACACCAAACTTTCTTGCAAGTAATTCCAGTCCTATTAAAGAGGGATGTTCATAAATTGTGTATAACTCTGATTGATAAATAGTTATATCTTTTGTATATTTAGGAAAAACCCCGAAAAAGGCTATATAAGCCAAAAATCGGGGTAAATCTTAAAAATTCCATGAGCAAATTACGAAGAATTTTTGAAACCACCCCAGAAATTTCATTTATTTCTCCACAGCAGGAATTTTCACTTTACTGGAAGAGTTATCTGGAATCAGAATTAGGACAAATTTATCAGGCTATTCCCTGGGGTCAACTTGCCAGGTCTTTGAAATTAAAGGAAAACAGATCAGGGCGTAAGTCGCTGTTCAGTCCACAGGGTAAACTGGCCCTGATGTTCCTGAAGGCATATAGCGGTATGTCGGATCGCCGGGTTTATGAGCAACTTAACGGGAATATCCATTGGCAGATGTTTTGTGGGATCTTTCTCGGGCCGGAGAAGTTACCTGACTTTAAGATTATCAGCCGTATCCGTACAGAACTTGCCAGAAGGCTTGATATACGGGAGGTTCAGCAAGTGCTGGCTAAATACTGGAAACCCTATCTGAAACAAACTAACATTGTACTGGAGGATGCCACCTGCTACGAGTCCTACATGCGCTTCCCAACAAACATAAAACTGTTATGGGAGAGTGTTGACTGGATGTATGGTCAGCTAAAGATTACTTGCAAGCTGCTTAAGATCCCAACTCCAAGAACAAAGTATCTGGAACAGAAAGATAAACACTTTGCCTATATGAGAATGCGCAAGAAGCCATGGAAGCTTACTGTTAAACGAACAAGGAGCCTTTTGTATCTTCTTGAAAAGCTAATTCATCAGCAGAAGAAGATAGAAGATCAGTACAGGATCTATCTGGAGTTCCCTGAGAAGTATTACGAAAGACGCAGGGTAATATCTAAAGTCCTGAAACAGCAGAAAGAGATGTTTACAACCGGGAGCCATACTGTGCCAGACAGGATTGTATCTATTGCTAAAAGTTATATACGGCCTATTGTACGTGGCAAGGAGGTAAAAAAAGTAGAGTTCGGAGCTAAAGTAAACATGATCCAGGTGGACGGTATCAACTTCATTGAGCACCTAAGCTTTGATGCATTCAACGAAGGCTCCAGACTGATTGACTCAATATGGTGCAGCCGCTCACTGTTTGGCAAAATAACTCATATATCGGCTGATGATATCTATGCCACCAACGTTAACCGAAAGTGGTGCACAAAACACAACATCACTACGAACTTCAAGCGTAAAGGCAGAGCCGGTAAATATGAAGATCAACGACAGATCGTTGCTACTGAGTTGCGTAAGGAAAGAGCTACCCGTATGGAAGGCAGCTTTGGAACAGAAAAGCAGCATTACAGTCTTGACAAAATCAAGGCCCGAATAAAGAAGAATAAGGTCCTCTGGATCTTCTTTGGCGTGCATACAGCAAATGCTGTCAGAATCGCTAAACGTCTGGCACAAGAAAAGTCGACAAAATCTGTAGCATTAACATAGATTTTCACGGTAAACAACCACCCGTAATTTCAGACTATGAGTAGGTTGCTCCTTCAAAAATAACATTCCTGCTTTTAAGCCAGGAGTATTTGAACCTGGAATAATTGGACATCACCTCCAGG